>CAMOWP010000013.1 GCA_946628455.1 uncultured Clostridia bacterium
TAATGGTTTATTTGCAAATGAATCAACTCGGTTTTCTCTGTCCCATATTGGTAATAATTTATGTTCTTTGTCTTTTAATGTTTTTAATTTTGTGACATCAATTGTAATAAAGTCCAATGCTCTAATTATCTCGTCAAGATTTGCTGTTGATTCAATAAGCGGTAATAATGCTCCTAATAAATCATGGTTATCAATATGGAATACATTTAACCGTCTTTCTTCTAAGATAGATGCATTGTTTTCGATAAAGCTAAATGATGACATCCCATCCAAAACCTCAATAAATGTTTCAAAAGAAACACCGGTGTCCTCAAAAAATCCATTTTTTATCTGCTGTATATATTCTGCATCCTTTTCATTATTCTCAAGTTCAAAAGGAATGCTTTTATACAATCTGTTACGATATGCCTGGTATTTTTTATAGTAGTTTTCATCTAATTCAACCTCGGTTCGATAATCTTCTAATATCTTTAACGAGGTACCCGATTTAGTAAAATGACATAGATCAGAACTATTTTGTATATTAACTAGTTCTTCTGCGAATCCCAACATTTTTAAAATATCTAAGTTGCTAGGCGTTTTGACGCCCCTGCCTTTATTGATGAATAGATTAGTTTCAATTAAATATCTAAATGCAGCAATTTTTATATTATTTGTTTCGCTCAGTTGAAAAACCTTTTCTTGACTTCTGACTTTTTCAGCTTCGTCTACTGTAGAGGTTAACTTATAGGCATTACTATTTATCTTTTGAGAAAACATCTCGCTGGAGTAAAACTCTAATAACGTTTCATGCAGTTCTGTTCGATTATAAGGACTAATAAAATTTTCAAAATAATCAACGAGAGATTCTTGAATATTCCTTACAACTGTAGTTGCATCCGAATCATAATATACCCCTGAATTTACACTCTGTCCTTTTAGCACTTTGGCTATTTCTTTTTTTACAAACATATCAGACTTTTTATCATTTGGAACAGTTATAGCATCCAAATTATAATAAAAGTCAATAGCTATTTTACCGGAATTTGCAGTTTTATCTTTTAAATTATCGTCCTCAATTGTTTTTATTAAATCTTCAAATTCACTTATACATTGTCCCATTATAGGCAAGTATAACTGCTTTAGAAATTTGTTTTCTACCGATCTGTCTTTACAAAGTTCGACATCATTCATAAGTAAATCACTATTAATTAAAAACTCAACATAAAAAGTATTTGAATTGCGGTTTAACTTAGCAGAAACATATTCGTCATTTTTGTGCATAATGGATTTACATACAAAATGAAGAACTGTATTATTTAAAAATGATATTTTTTCTAAATCATCCCTATAATTCATAACGAATCTATCAAGAAAACCCGAAATAAAATCAATTTTTGTAGCGATTTCTTCACGTGAGCCTTCACTGAATAGTCTAATAAAATCGAAAGAATAAATAATACAGCAACCATTATTAAGTTTGAAGACGGTCTTATCTAGTTTTTTTGATGATTTTGACTTTAATTGATAGTTGTTGTTATCATCTATTTCAAGTTTCCAACATTCAGGTATATCTAAAAATTCATAGTATTTATCAAAGGGATATGATTTATGCAGGGATACATATTGGTCTTTGATATATGATGCCGCAGTCTCAAAATCAAAAACCATGTGCGTATAATCAATTGCACCCTGTTGAATAAAACCTAGGTTCTCTTTCCAAATAGTATACTTATCAATTACGCCACCAAATGAAAAAGATTGAGACGTATCATTATTTGTATAATCTAGATATTCACTAATATCCGTTATGCTATCTGAAATAGAGAATATATACATTAAATCTGCTGCTGTTAAATGGTATTCTTCATTTTTACCGCGCAAATGAACATATGTTTCGTCTAAATTTGTATATGTATCATATATGACTATGTATAGATTCATAGATGGTTTTAGATTTAGAGCCCGATAGGTCTTGTTTCCGACTCTTGTATCAAGGTCTAAAAAACTTAATTCTCCTTTTTTATGGATAAGACGCATATGACTTGAAAATAAGTTCAAATCAAAGTTTTTACACGATAATTCGTCAATAAAAAGCAATGCGATTCCGTTGTAAACACAGAGAAATCCCGTCATATCTCTTGGGAATGGTTTACGACCGTTAAGAACTTTAAAATTGTCAATTAAAATAACATCCTCTTGATTATATATTTTCTCAAATCTATTATATAAAGCACTGTCAACAGCATCCACAAGTTGCTTTTCATTTAATTGATTCAGTAGATATAAATAATAATCAAGAGTTAAGGAAGAGTTGAATACGGGATATATTATATCGCTCCTCCGTATGAAATGGAGTTTTTCAGGAACTGGATTATCACAAAATGCCTTTATAATCCTTTTGTCCAGTTTATCCAGTTTCAACGTAGTAATAATATACGATAAAACCAAATAAAAATATTCACTTGATGGTAATTCAAAAGTAATGGGAATATAATCACTTTTTATGTTTTTAGTTCCTAATACTTTTACCATATTATCAATATAGTTCAACAGGCTTTGCGTCAGGCTGTTTTTGTGAAGTCTAGATGAAAGTTCTGGTAAGAATTGCAAAACAGAGTAAACTGAACCAGTATGACCAGTTCCTGTAAGCACAGAATAATACTTTCTATTAAAGCACAACTTTACTTCCCCAAAATCATTTAAGACTTGATCTGCATATTCCATATCCAATATTGGAGATATCCTGTTGAAGAATTCTTTAAATTCATCATATGTAGATATGGGTTTATTGGCAAAACTACTACAGTTGTATATAGCATAGTTTAACGCTAAACAATTTTCCATTGCACTTCGGTTGTTAGACCAAGAGTTAATAGCAAAACTTGCAATAATTACACTACTCAAATCATAGTCTTTTATTATCAATTTCAGTTTTTCTGCTTTTGTAGGAAGATTAATAAAACCGCCTTTGTACACATCCATAATTACACCTCGCCACAAGTTACTATAATTATAATATCCTAAATTTTGTACATTTTCAAATATTATCAGCAAAACAACAGACAATGTACCTCTTTTTGGACTGTAAAAACAAACTTTTGTAAAAGACTTGTAATTGATATTTTTAAGAGTTAATATGCAAGCGGAGGTGAATACTATGGCAAAAGCAAAGAAGCCAAAGAATCACTACGGTCAGGGCAGCATTTTCTATATCGAGAGCAAGAAGAAATGGATGGGACAGCTTGACCTCGGCAAGGACGAAAGCGGTAAGCGTATCCGCAAAACCGTTCTCGGCGATACTCCGGAAGAGGTTGAGGAGAAAATGCAAAAGGTTAAGTTTGATATTTACTCCGGCAAGTTCGTTGACGCGTCCACCATTACTTTTGAGCAACTGATGATGCAGATGCTGAATGAAAAGCGCGCGATGAATGAAATTCAGGACCAGACCTATTTCCGTCATCTCGACACGCTCAAGCACTGCCGTCCCATCAGAGATATCCCGATTCAGAAGGTGGACAGCACGATGCTGAAAGAGCTTATGCTTTCCAAGGTGCATTATTCGCAGTCATATATCCGCAAAATCCATATGATGCTCAACCAGGGATTCGCAGAGGCGATCAAGCGTAAAATCATTGTTGATAATCCTATGCTGGATGTCCGCCGCCCGAAGTCGTCAAAGAAGTCGAAAAAGATACGGGCGTTAACCCTTGATGAACAGAAGCGATTCCTGGAGGTCTTTCAGCACGAGCCTGTGCGCTATGCGGACCAGATGCTTATATCCGTATACACCGGAATGCGTATGGGAGAAATTAACGCCTTAACGAAGAAGGATATCAATACAAATTTCAACTTTATTAATATAGAAAAGACGATTGCAAAAGGGGAACACGGCGAAGCGTTTGTCAACGACTCTGCGAAAACGGATAAGGGCAACAGACAGGTCCCCATCAATACCTTGGTGAAGCCGGTTATTGAAAAGGTACTGAAGGAATATGCGCCCACCAAAGACGGATTTCTGTTTCACACTACGACGGGAACGCTCGTACCGACAAGCCTGGTGAATATGGAGTTTCAGCGTATCGTTAAAAAGTACGGTATTAAGGACGAAATGGTAAGCGGCAGTCTTACGCTGCACAGCCTCCGTCACACCTATGCGACCCGCTGTATCGAATCGGGCATGCCGCCGAAGGTACTGCAGAATCTGTTAGGGCATACGGATATAAAGGTTACGCTTGATACTTACTCCGATGTCTTTGACAATTTCCAGAATGAGAATGTTGCCAAGGTGGATGAGTACTTAAGTAGTGCGGGATTAGCGTTAAATGCGTAAAAACGCTTGAATGTCAACCACTTGCCAACCAACAACCGAACAAACCGCCTAAACGCTTGACATTTTCGCTCTGTATACTCTACACTCCGACCAAAATACGGGTAGTCCTTTTGGACTACCCGTATTTTGCTTTTTGTCGGAGTGGCAGGACTTGAAACGAAACACCGCTTGCCACGACAATAGGGAGTGAGAAGCGGGAGAAACAGTCCGGTGCTTCGTTTGCGACCGCTGCCGGCGGCAGATGAAGGGAGCAATAAGAAGTCAGTAGCGGTCTGAATTTTGGAGGGGTATTTATGCCGTGAACAAAATTCAGGGCACCGCCCTGCGTATCTGTTTCGAGCATCGTAGGTAACCTTAAAACGCTGCTTCCCGATAGCGGTTTTTGAAAAAAAGTAAAGATTTATTGCAGTCATTTTTATCGTTGCAAGGGCTTAATTGCCATTAGTTCGTTAGAGTTGGTTTGAATGCCAACTCATTGCCAACCCGAAAAATAATACAACGGCGGATACTTGTACCGCCGCTGAAAGAAGAAACATACATCGCTGACAATAGGTGTTTTTAGGATGTTATGTTTTTTACAAAAATAATTCAACACAAAACCGATATTATGGTTTGGCGTTTTGAGACAGAGAACTGTTCCCTGCTTTATGATTTTTCTCAAGCTGATTCCTTTTGAGGATTGTTGCAATAGTAATTAGCATTAAACTTATTGTAAAAGGCTGCACTAACAGCGCGTTTAAGAAAAAACTATCTGTTATATTTGTGACGATAAGATCGTCTAAAAAAATTCTGATGACTGCAAAATTTGATTCATAGAAAAATATAATATAAGAACTTATGCCTGCCAACATCAAAACAAATTGGTATATCAATAATACTATATTTGAAATATGGCAATCCTTTTTTACATTAAAAGCTTCAATGAAATAAATAACAGAGAACCAAAATATTCCTCGTAATGTTGGAGCATATTCGCCTAAGGAAAAGAAAATATCGAATAAGATTATCACTATCATTAACAGCAAATTAATCTTCTTTTTTGAAGCCTTTATTATGTTTACTATTATCTCATCAGATTTGCGCTTGTATTCTTCGTGTGATATGTCTTCTCCCAACATTAATTCATTAACCGTTACACCAAGTTCTTTGGAAAGAAGTTCAAGAATAGATACATCAGGAAATCCTCTACCGGTTTCCCATCGCGATATAGCTTTATCAGTACAGTTTATTCTGTTCGCTAATTCTTTTTGCGTTAAGCCTAATTTTGATCTCTTCTGTCGAATATATGCTCCTGTTTTATTTGTGTTCATATTATCACCTCAAGACATATTATATATGATTTGGTGAATTTTGTCACTCTATGTATCATAGAATTGTAGGTAAAATGAGTATTTTCAAACTATTTTTTAAATAAACATCGTTATTCAGTGCTTTATCACACTCTCCGTTCCCTGCACCAGGGGTGAAGGCGGATTTAAAGCATATTAAAGCGGAATGCCGAGGTTTCCCTCGGCATTCCTTTTTCTTTGCGCCCTGATAAGCACAAGGTTTTATACTTAAAAAGTAATTTGATAAAAGTGGTAAAATCAATTACTGATAAGCCTTAATCACTTGAAAACCAGCTCGCTGTAAGCGAAGGTGTCTGACGATAAGCCGTCGCATTTCAGGATAATTGCAAAGTCCTTTGCGTTAATATAGCCGTCGCTGTTAAGGTCAACGTAATCAAGATACGCGGGGTCGTTTTTAGTAGCTGAGAGAGCTATCCTGAACAGCTTTGTGTCCGCGTCGTCAATAGCGCCGTCCTTATTGAAATCGCAGCCTATAATCGGAATATCGACGTTTTCAACATCCTTGTCCTCAACTACAACGGTTACCCACCTTTCAAAGCCGTAGGCATAGCGAATTCTCAAATAGTAAATTCCGCTTTCAAGGCTCAGGCTGAAATTACCGTTTTCATCAGTTTCAGCAAGCTTGTTTTCGCCTTCCATAATCCAAGCCTTTTCAGCAGGGCTCTTTCCTGTTGACGCATTCCGGGAATCGGCAATAAGCACTCTTCCCGTTACTTTCTGAGTTGAAATTTCCTGTCCGTCAGGCGCAGCCTCGTCGGAGTATTCAAACTTAGAGGTGTGGCAGCGGGAGCAGGTGTAAAGCGCGCCGCCCCTGAGACTTGCAGTAGGCTGGGTTTCGTAAATCTTCTTGTAATCGTGGCCGTAAGAATCAATATGCCTTTCAGCAAGCACCTCTGAACAGTATTCGCAAACGCCTATCATATAGCCGTCGTTTTCGCAGTCTGCTTCATATACGGTAAGCCATTCGATGTCGCCGTGCTCGCCGTCGCAATAACCGATATAGCCCGCTTCAATATCAAGCTTCATTGCCGCTTCGGTAAAGAAGGAATCTTCATCGGTATACGCATTCACCTTAACGCCGTTGAGCTTTGCCCACGCATACGGGTTGGACGAGAGCATAGTATAAATTTCAACAAGCTCGTCGCCGTTGAATACTCCGTCCTCAAGCTGAGCGTCCCAGATATAAGCATATTCAAGCGTTTCGCAGTTTTCAAAGGCTCTTTCGCCGACTGTCTGAACAGACTGCGGAATAACTATTCCGCGAAGCGCAGGACAGGCTCTGAACGCCTTTTTGCCGATTGCTTCAAGCTCCTCGTTAAGAATAACGCTTGCAAGAGTGTCGCAGCCTTCAAACGCGCTGTCGCCGATTGTTTTAAGCCCGCCCGGGAGAAGAATCGCCCTGATTTTATCGCAATTCTTAAACGCGCCGTTTCCGATTTCAACAACTCCCTTGTTCATAGTAACAGATTTAAGGGTGTCGCTTCCCGCAAAGGCAAGCTCGCCTATCTTTGTTACTCCTGACGGAACTTTAACAATTTTAGCCTGAGTTTTATAAAACGCCGCTCTGCCGATTTCGGTCGTTCCGGCTTTAATTGCAATATCTGTTATATTTCTCGGAGCGAGAAGGAGCGTGCTTCCCTGATAAAGCATTCCGTTTTCAAGGTAAAAGCTCTGATTATTCTCTGCAAGAGTGATTTCCTTAAGCTTCGTCAGGCTCTCGGGGCTTGTAAGAGCGGATACATTTTCGCCGAGAATTATTTTTGTTACGTTCTTTGAATCAAAGGCGGTGAAATCTGCGTTTTCGATATTTGCGCCGTATTCAACGGTTACGCCCGCAGTCATTTCGCCAAGATTCATAAACTGCTTTTTATTTTCAATTCCCGTATAAGTTTCGCTCATAACAAGGTAAGGCGAATTAACGGTTACCTTTTCGCAATATGCAAGGTCAGAAAATGCATCCTTGCTTACCTGCCTTAAATTCTTGCCGAGCTTAACGCTCTGAACGTTAACGCATTTGTAAAAAGCCTTAGCGCCGATTGCAACGCAGGAATCGGGAATTTCAATTTTCTGAAGGTTTGTGCAGTAAGCAAAGGCTCTTGCGCCTATGCTGTAAAGGTTTTCGGGCAGCTTGATAAATTCAAGAGTTTTGTTGTTTGAAAGAAAATCCTTCGGAATATTTTCCATGCTCTTGATTTCAATTCCCTTAAGAGACGGATTGTTGCCGAAAATATTATTTCCGAGAACTGCTCCCGCAGGAATTGTTATGCTTTCAAGCCTTGTGCAGTCCTTAAACGCGCCGCTGTAAAAGCTCTTCATATTTACGCTTGAAAAATCAATGCGCTTTGGGTTGAACGCCGAAAGCGGAACGAAATTCTTGCCCTGGTCAGTCCAGTCTGCCTGATTTCTTGCGTACTCCTCGCCGTAAAGGGTGTTGAACGTTCCGAGCAGAACTAAATCATCAACCTCAAAATCGTTTAAATCAACCTTCTGTAGATTATTGTAATACAAATTAAGCGAATTGAGGCTCGTATACGTTGTATCCGATGAGCGGACAATAAGCGTTTTTGTATCACGGTAATAAGTCCAGGTAAGGGTTGAGGAGGACGGTTTAAGGTTCCAGTCATCCCTGCCGAGAATTCCCGTCATAACGTTTGTAGGAGCGGTTTCGGGAGTTATTTCAGGCGGAATGGAAAGGTCATATTTCGGCGGAGCGTTTTGCTCCTCCTCAGTTTCGCTTCCGCGGCGGATGGTGTACCTGATTCCGTAATCCTTAACGTAGCGGTAAGCATATGAATCCTTGTCAAGAAGAACGGTTATATAATTATCAACGTAGCCGTCTGCCGTTACGCCGAAGGCGTTGTTCCAGGGGTGCTGAGGGTCGCTGTAAATCTCGGTGCTGTCGCCGTCAACAAGGTATTCAACGTTTGTTTTGCTTGCGCGTGCGCCGAACGCCTTTTTATCAACGTATTCAACAGTATCGGGAATCGTCAGGCGGGCTACATACTGAGAGCCTGTATAAAGAAGCGCAGTGTTATAGAAAACGCCTTCGTTAATTCTTGTAAGCTCTGTATTCCACTGAATATTCCGCAGCCCCGTATTATCGGCAAAGGCATACGGAGCGACCTCTCTTACGCCGCCGAGCCAGATTGTGTTTATCCCTGCCGTTCTGAAAGCGTTTTCGCCAACCGACTTAACGTTTCCGCCAAAAGAAATGCACAGCGAATAATTTGAGAGCGCGCGAAAGCCATACATAAAGTTATCGCCGATTTTAACCTCGCCGTTTCCGGTAAAGTTAATGTTTTTTAATGCATATTTATTTACAAGCTCTTCAATAGTTGTTTCATATCCCGTATCGCAGGTGAGGGCTCTGCTTGTTACAGTACAGTCCTCGTCAAAATTGAGAACAAGGCCGTAATTTCTGTTATCGGACCAGGGACCTGCGCTTGTATAGGACAAAATCTGCCAGGTGCCATATTCAAAGGTGCCTTTTGTTGAAAACTGTTCAGGCGGCTCTTCTTCGTGGTCGTCATCGCCTTCGGAATAAATGTTCTCCATTTCCCAGTCGATATACTCATAGTGGATATTATTCAAAACACAATATCTTTCAATAGGAGTATCGGGATAAAGATAAACGGTAAGACCTTCCTGCAATAAGAAGCCGCTACCTGCAAGTTCCGCAAAACACCTTTCTTCATTATTATATCTGCTTGTGTCAGCAGGCTTCGGCAAAAGAGTGCTGCGGTAAACAACGGTTTCAAGATTCGTGCAGCCGCTGAACGGATCTCCGTCTTTGATAAATCTAAGGTGCTTTGGCATCCTCACATAAGTAAGTTCTTTACAGTCTTCAAACGCACCGCCGTAAATAGTTTTACAAGAATCTGAGATTTCAACTCTTTCAAGCGCTGTTTCAGCAAATGCACCGTATTCGATAGTTTCGCCGCCGTAAAACTTAACGCTTTTAAGGTTTGAACAGCCGCGGAAAAGATTAGAGCGCACGTTGAAATAATGCCTTTTCGGGAATATTACGCTTGTTATATACTGATTATCTTTAAACGTTTCCCCTTCAATTTCAAGTCCGTTCCAGACATCGCCACTTGTGAGCTCTGAAAAATCGAGAGTTGACATCTGAAGACTGTTCATATCTCCGATAGTAGTAAGCGAGGTCGGGAAATTGACTGTTTTAACGCCTGAATTTGAAAGGCCTGTTAAGGTTGTTACGCCTTCGGGAATTTCAAGGCTTTCAAGCGCAGGGCAGTTAACAACGCCGTTTTTAAAGGTTTTAAGCCCCGTTGGCAGCTTCAGCTCTGAAAGAGACGAGCAGGAGTTAAAAGCTCCGTCAAGGGTCTGGATAACGGTTGCGCTGAGGTCAACGCTTTCAAGGTTTTCGCACTTGTAAAAGGCGTACTGACCGAGCTTCATAAGAGACGACGGAATAAATATGCTTCTTATTCCCGCTTCCCTGAACGCATACTGCCCGATTTCTTCAACGGTAACGGGGAGCCTGATTTCAGTATCATCGCCGATATATGCAAAGCAGTAATCGGGGATTAGCGTTATCTCATTTAGGGAAAGGTCTATTCCGTTTTTAACGCTTGCCTTTCTGAAGGCGTGGGCTCCGATTTCCGTAACGGAATTCGGGATATTAAGCGTTTCAACCGAAATTCCGTCAAAAGCGTGCTCGCCGATTTTCTGAACAGTGTTCGGGAGAATGAGCTCTTCAACGTTTACCATAGCCGAAAAGCAGTAATCGGGTATTTCCGTTATGCTTGTTTGCGACAGGTCAAGAACTCTTATATCAGCGCACTCAAAGCAGCCTTCGCCTATTTCCTCAATACTTGAAGGAACAACAAAGGTATCGCACTTATAACCGCTGAAAGCTCCTTTGCCGTATGCCGTTATTCCCTGCGGGAGAATAATTTCAGGCATATTAGTAATATCCGCAAAGCAGCATTCGGGTATTTCCGTTATGCTTGTTTGCGACAGGTCAATTCTGTTGATATTTGAACTGTCAAACATCATTTCGTCTAATGCTTCCACACTCGAAGGAAAAGTAACTGTATCGCAGGTTAAGTTTTCAAAAGCACTTTTATTTATTGTTTTCAGATTACTCGGCAAAATCAACTGATTTATCGTTGCGGATTTAAAGCAGGATTGCGGAATATCTGTAATCTGCGTCTGTGACAAATCAAGAACGTCAATATTTGCGTTACAGAAACAGCCAGTGCCAAGCTCTTTAACGCTTGACGGCAGAGTAATACTGTTAAAGCTTGAGTCTCTGAAAGCGTTGATACCAAGCGTTTCAACTGTATCGGGTAATGTAATGTTAACAGGTGCGTTGCTTCTTAAACCTAAGAAAACATTGTAGCCTAATGTTTTAAGCTGACTGCCTTCTTCAAAGCTGATATCAACGAGATTTTCAAATCTCTTGGTACCTGTTCTTAATTGATATTCAATTGTTTCAACATGCTTTCCGATTACAAGGTGTTCAACATAATAGTAATGGAATATAAATGTCTCCCAATAACCTTCGGAATTTGCAGCTTCAGGAATATTCGCTTTGTCTGTTTCATCATAAACATAGTATTTATCATAATACAATGAGTTTGTTGGCTTGAACAGTCTGCCTTCGTCGGGCATGTCAACATATAATGTCTTAGTATCAGCGTCCCAGTTCCAGACGGTAGTATAAGTAACTCCGTTTTTAGTATATGACTCCGTTCCGCTTAAATCGAACTGCTCAAAGTATTCGCCCTCATCTTCGCAGTCCTTAACATCATCCCAGCAGAACTTATCCGCTTCGGTTGGAATTCGTTCAACCTCTTCAGCGAGCGCGCTGAGCGGGCAGGCAGATGAAACAAGTAGCATAGCAAGCATAAACGCCATAATTCTTTTAATAGTTTTCACTGTTATTCCTCCTTCCTATTCAATTATTTCATATTCTATATCGTGTTCCTCGGCATAGGCGATTGGGGTTGTATCGCGGCGGGCGAGGAAGGTTAAGTAACGGTAGCTGTAAAAGGCGCTCTCGTCAATATAATCGGGGCTGCCTTCAAAGGTTACCTTCAGCTTTGATAAGGTGTAAAGGCCTCTGCTTTCAATTCTTTCAACAGATTCGGGAATTGTAACCTCTTTAATAACCGTGCTCATAAACGCCGCCTGTTCAATTGCTTTAAGCCCGTCGGGCAGGGTCAGCGTTTTAATGTGCGCGCCCCAGAACGCGCCTGCGGGAATTTTCGTTATGCCGTTTGGAATTTCAGCCTTTTCAAGCTTTGTAACGTACATAAACGAATATTCCCCGATTTCCTTAACAGTTGACGGAAGGGCTTTTATCTCCATTTTCTTGCAGTAAGCAAGGGCGCTGTCGCCAACGCTTTCAAGAGCGCTCGGAGCTTCGTCAATTTGCGCAAGCTCGTCGCCGTAAAAAGCAAATGAGCCGATTTTCTTAACTGCGCCCAATCCTGTTATGCTCTCAAGGGCTGTACAATCCTCAAACGCACTGTTTTCAACTGCGGTTGCGTTTGAAAGATTAACGCTTTCAAGCCTTGAGCAGCCTTCGCAAAGTGAAGCGGGAACGCTTTCAAGCGTGCTCGGAACGGTTATGCTCCTTATGCCTGAATTCTTATAAGCGCTCTTTCCGAGCTGGGTTGCATTTTCGCTCATGCTCGGTGATTCAAGGGCTTCGCAGCCTTCAAACGCGCTCTCGCCGATATATTCAGCGTTTTCAAAATCAGCCGTGCTGAGCGCTTTTGAATTCTTAAACGCATTTCGGAATATCTTTTTAACGCTTGGAGCGTAAACGGTTATAATATCGCTGTCCTTAAATACGTCAGCCGCTATTGCATAAGCCGAATTGCCGTCAATATCAGTTAAATCAAGGTGCTTTGACGAGCCCTTATATTTAGTGATATACGCTCCTTTGTCCGTAAGAAGATAATCAAAATCATCGTTCGAGCATTTTTCGCTTCCGCGGGTTTCCTCGTCAGGGCGGACGGTTATAGGAATTTTAACAACGCAGGTTTCGTATATTACTCTGAGAGTATAATCAGCCGTTGTGTTCATATTGAGCGACTGTGTATAATCGCAATCAGAAAGCGAAACGGGCTTTTTAGTTCCGTTTGAATAAACTGCGCTCAGCGTTAAGCCGTCATAGGAAAGGCTCTCGCCGTAAATATAATCAAACTTGAAATTGTCAAACGACGCTTCAAGCGATTTCAGCGTTACCTTTTCAGGCTTTGACGGCTCGCCGTCGTCAATAACGGGCTCAGCCTCGGTAGTTGTGTTATAAGGCCTGGGCCTTTTGGTTGTGGTCTCAGTCGTAGTCTGCTTTGTGGTTTCCTCATCGGCTGAGGAAGGCTCTTTTTCGGTTGTTGACTGAGTTGGTTGCTCGTTATTCGTTGTGCTCCGGGTTGGGTTATTATTAGTTGTTGATTCGGTTACTGAGGTATTTTCTGTTGTGTTTTCCGAGGTAGGCTCGGTTGTTTCGGTTTCCTCGGTTGTTGATTCTGAAACGGGAGCGGTTGTGCTCTCCTCTGAGCCAAAGCCCTCGTTATCAACGTCCTGTTCAATGCCTTCGTCATTCTTTCCGCTCCAGCTGTCAAGAGTCTGCTGGATTCTGCTTCCCGCTTCTCTTAAAAGATTAACCCCCGTTATGCCTTCAACTGCGGCGTTAACGGTAATGGTTGTTGCGGCAACTGCGGCGGCAACAAGTGCGGCGCGGGCAGTTTTATTCAGCCTTGAAAAATAGCTTCTCTTTTTGCCGATTATATCAAGATAATCGCTTTTTGAAAAAAGAGGAACAATAGCGGCGAAGGTTTTATCGCGGTCCTGTTCTATTTCAAGCAGAGCATTTACGCACTCATCAACAAAATCCGTATTCACTTTTTCATCGTCCTTGGTCAGCTCGTCGTTAATCATATTCTGAAGCACTGCGATAATATCTTCGCTGTACATTGAATTTACCGACGCTTTATCAACATTGATTCGTGGCATAAATTTCTCCTTTCAGGGTCAGGGCTTAATATCAAGCACCTCACTCAAAATTTTAATAAGCCGTTTCCTTAAACGGTAAACTCGCGTTCCGACTGTTCCAACGCTTGTATCAAGCATTTTCGCAATCTCCTCGAGCGAATATTTTTCAATATATCTCAGGCGGAACAGCTCCGCGTCTCTGACCGACAGCGCCTCGCTTATCTGCCTTGAATATTCTTCAAAGGACAGGCGCTCGTCAATATCTTCACTTTGGGAGGGTATTTCCGTTATCTCGTCTATGCTGACGTTTTGGGAATCGCGCTGTAGCTCGCGGAATTTTTTCCTGATGAAATTGTAAGCTGTTTTAAACAGAAACGCCTTGATATATGTAACCTCTTCGCCTTCGCGGTATTTGTTAAACAGCACGATGAACGTGTCCTGAACAATGTCGTCAACCGATTCCCTGTCCTTAGTGAGATACGAAAGAGCAAAGCGGTAAACGTCGCTGTAATACTTTTTGTACGCGTCCTTCAGCAGCTCGTCAGCCCTGTTTTTATCAGACAAGATAACACCTCCCTTCAGCTTTTTATTTTTCCTTCTATTTACCTGTACCGTAACTCAGGCAAAATTTTACACTATTTTTAAACATTTTTCTTTTAACACAATTATAACATCTGTCTATCACGTTGTAAATTGCATTAAAATGGAAGGTGTGTTTAATTTAATATTTACAAGAGGGCGTTTTTTTGATACAATAATAAAACACACCGAAAAGGAGGAGAGGTTATGAGCTACCGCATAAACAATATGAGCCCTTACTGGGAAGGCGGAGTTTTCTGCGTGCCTAAGGCTGTTGCCGATGGGCTGATGAATTTTGCCGACGAAAAAAAGCTCAAGGCACTCCTTTTAATCCTTTCGGATTCAGGCAAGGTAAGCGTTAAGGAGCTTGCCAAAAGGCTCAGAATAAGCGAGGAGGAAGCAGAAGAGGCTGTTCTTTTCTGGGTTAACGAGGGGCTGATTTCAGACAGCACGCTCAAGCAGGTTGTTGAGGCTGAGAAAACCGAAATCAAGAAGGCTTACGAATCTCTTCCTATGCCGAGCCTGACCCCGAAGGATATTGTTAAAATGTGCGGCGAAAACGAGGAGCTTGCGGATTTGCTTCACAGCAGCGAAAAAATTCTTTCCTCCTCACTTTCAAACGCAATGAAAAGCAATATAATTAATATGGCAACTTATTACGGCCTGCCCGTGCCCGTTATCGTTACGCTTCTTGAATACTACAAGAGCGAGCGCGACAGCGGAAAGAGCATAACAACGAGAACGCTGCAGAATATGGCTAAGGAATGGGCTGAGGAGGGCGTTGATTCGCTTGAGGCGGCTTCGGCAAAGCTTCAGGAGCTGAAAGACACAAAGGAGCTCTGGGGCGAGGTGCTCGGCAGGTGCGAATTTGATTACAGAAAGCCCACCACAGCGCAGCTCAAAATGCTTTCAAGATGGCAGAGAGATTTTGACGACGAAATGATTTCCTTTGCCTGCAACACAATGAAAAAATACACCGACGAGGAAAAGCGCAGCGTTAAGGTTGTTGACAACATACTTAAAGAGTGGAAGCGCAAGGGCTTCAAAACCCCTGACGACGTTAAGGCTCAGCCGAAAAGCGACGGCAAAAGGAAAACAGATTCAAAGCTTAAGCGCAAACCCTCCTTTGACATTGAAAAAATCGCCAAAAAGGCAAAGCTTAACGATAATTACGATTTATAACACTTACGAAAACAAGAGGAGTAAATATGTCTTATCCTGTTGATATGTATTCAAGAGCCGAAAGGATTCTTGAAAGAAAAAGAGAAAGGGCTGAAATGGCAGCCGACTCAAGGCGGGACAAAATAATAAAGGAGCTGCCTGAGATAGCTAACATTCAGAGCGAGCTTTACAAGGTAGGGCTGGAAATATCAAAGCTGTTTCTCTACGAGGGAGCCCGCGAGGCAAAGGTAAACGAGCTTCACGACAGAAGCAGCGCGCTCATTGCAAAAAGGAACACCATTTTAGTTTCAAACGGCTACAGCGAAAACGCGCTTGAGCCTGAATTTGAATGCAAGGCGTGCAACGACAAGGGCTACATTGACGGCAGGCGCTGCGCCTGCCACGTTAAGCTCCTTAAGGAGTTAATGCGCGAGGAGGTAAGCCGCTTTGCGCCGCTTGACGACTGCACCTTTGATAACTTTGACACTAATTATTACGGCACAACGCCTGACGAGGACGGAGTTATCCCGAAGGAGCGCGCATATAAAATACTTGAATTTTCGCGCCGCTACGCTCAGAGCTTTTCAAGAGAAAGCAAAAATCTTCTTTTTCTCGGCTCAACGGGTCTCGGAAAAACTCACCTCTCGCTTGCCATTGCAAACGTTGTTATCAACAGAGGCTTTTCCGTTTGCTACGGCACGAGCCACAATATCTGCGAGGATATCAGAGCAGAGCTTTTCAGGCGCGATGAAAACGTGACTTACTCAAACGCAAAGGTTCTCAGCTCGGAGCTCCTCATAATTGACGACCTCGGAACGGAGATTAATAACCAATACAACATCGCGACAATTTACAACATTATCAACACAAGAATTCTCGCAAAGCTTCCTACGATTATCAGCACGAATTACGACTACGACGAGCTGCTTGATAAATATGACCAGCGCATAACCTCAAGGCTCTCAGGCGAATTCACCCAGCTGCTTCTTATCGGCGAGGATATAAGGCAGGAGAAGTAAACACAAATAAAAAAAAGACCGGCTCACCACAGTGTGAGCCGGTCTTTTTTAGGAGAGAAATGAAAAATGAAAATGTCTGCAAGGGTGTTTCCCTTTGCTGATTTAACAATACTCCCCTGTTATTAAACGAATATTAAACCGTAAATCTTTTTTATTAATAAGTTACGCAGTCGGTTGTTATGTATTCAACGCCGTAGCTGTACATAAGCTTAACAGTTTCAAGGTCTCTTGCAGACCAGCAGGCTGTGTGGAGGCCTGCCTCCTGAACCTTCTTAATCATAACGCCGTCACGGTTCTTTTCGTGGTTACAGTCAAAGCTTATTCCGCTGTTTTCAAGCTGCTTTGCTTTGACAATATCGCTGTCCTTGATATCGTCAACAAGAAGAAATACGGGATAATCCGAGATTCTTCTGATTTCCTCGATATCCTCATAGGCGAATGCGATAAAGCTTGCGGGAACGTCATACTTTTCAAGCATATCAATAATCTCGCCGTAATACTGTCTGTTTCTGTTATACTTAAGCTCGATTACTGCGTGCATTTTATACTCAGCGCATTTTTTGATGTACTCTTCAAGAGTACAGATTTTAAGGTAAGGATACTTATCAATATTATGGCCAAAATCCATAGTTGCGCTGTAAAGCTTGTTGAGAGTTGAAAGCTCAACAACGTAATTCTTATCTGTAACTCTCGTTGTTACGGGGTCATGGTGAACAACCCAGACTCCGTCCTTAGTTCTGTATGTATCGCACTCTGCGCCCCAGTAGCCTGCCTTGCCTGCCTCTTCATAAGCAGGAAGAGTATTTTCGGGAGCGGCCGCTCTGAAGCCTCTGTGAGCAACGAGCCTTAAGTCCTCCTTGCCCTCAAGCTCAGTTCCCTTAACCGTGTCAATTTTATAATCAACGAGCTTGCAGTAATTCTTAAACCAGATTGCCTTTTTGGTTACATAGTAAGCTCCTGCGCCTGCTGCAGCACACGCTGCTCCGATAGCTAATGCTTTAACAATTTTATTCATTTCATTTCCTCCGCTTAGAACAAATAATTAATATGTTATAGTGTCCGTTGTCATATAATATGTATTTAGCTTTAAGAGCTTGCCTACCATATCATAGCTGTTAACGTTCCACGCTGCCGTTTCAAGCCCTTCCTTCTGAGCCTTCTTGATGAGAGCGTTTTTGTTTGCAAAGTTTTTCTCCTCGGCTGCGTCAAATTCAACTCCGCAGTCTCCGATACTCTTTGCGTCCTTGATGACGCTGTCAGAAATCTTTTCGGTAAGAAGGAACATCTTGGAGTCGGTAAGCTTTCTCATTGCCTCAAGAGCTTCCTTTTCAAACGAGATGAAAATAGGCTTAAGCTCGTACTTTTTAACAGCATCAACAATTTCGTTATAATGGTCTGTATTATTCTTACCCTTAAGCTCAATAACAGGGGTTGTGTTAAACTGCTTGCAGGCGTCAAGATACTCCTCAAGAGTACAGATTCTCAGCTCGGGATAGCTGTCAATTCTGCTTCCGTTTTCATAGTAGAGCTTTTTGATGTCCTGATAATCGGTCTTTTCAATTTTCTTTGACTTGTTCATAAGTCTGAACGTTGTCGGGTCATGGTGAAGCACCCAGACTCCGTCCTTAGTTCTGTAAACATCGCATTCAGCGCCCCAGAAGCCTGCCTGACCCGCCATCTGATACGCAGGGAGAGTGTTCTCGGGGGCGATTGCTCTGTAGCCTCTGTGAGCAATAAGCTTTATATCCTCGTTACCAACGTAATCGGAAAACTGAAGAGTTTCCGTTTTCATCTCATCAATGTGCCTGTAATTATGAATATGAACGCAGATAACGGAAGCTATCAGCGCAATAACCGCAACTATGATGCCGCAGATAATAAGCTTTCTCTTATTTTTCAAAATAGGATTTTTCGTTCCTTCGATTTTTTCGCTCATAATTATTCCTCCTCGTGAGAGCTGTTTTTGTTTTCAAATTTCAGAATATTGGATTTATTCTGTACGAATTCGTTTTTCTCGTTCCAGTGGCCGTTCAAGCCCTTTTCGCGGACTCCCAAAAGAAAATGCAGCTTGGCGATTCCGCAGTCAAGGCTTTTGTCTGAATACGGCTCGTCCACACGAACGGAAAGCACTCCGTTTTCATACCTGAACTTTACGGGCCGCCCGTTGACAGACGACGGAGCCTTTTCAACAAGCGTCATCGCGAAGGCATATTCCTCGGGAAGCTTTTCGTCGCACGCCTCAAACATATCCTGATAAGGCTTGTTTGTTTTGTGCATAGTGTTATACATTGTCCTCTCAAGAGTTGTATACCTGTCCTTAGCGTCGCCAATAACGATAACGCAGTAAAGCCGCATTTTTTTAGGTATGTCAACCATATCGTAAACCTTGTTTTCGTTATATGTTCCGCCGACCCAGCAGGTTCCGAGCCCGTGGTAAGCGCACTGAAGAACAATGCTCTCGCCGTAAAAGCCCGCGTCCTCGCGCGCCTTCTGGGAATCGGGCCCCGTTACAACTATCATTGAAAACCTGCCCTTAAAAATCCTGAAAGCAGGAGTTGCGTCGTCAACAAAAGTAAAATGCGCGTCTGAAAGCTCGTTGACAGCCTCAAGCATTTCCTTTATTACCTCTTTTATTTCAGGGCTCAGGTGCTTTGATTTATATGCACGCCTTGAGTGCCTTATGTCAATAGCTTTTATGTATTCCTTTGCAGTCATATGTACCTCCGAAAGGAGTTGTAAATTACTGCTCACCGAAAGGATGAGCAATAATTTACTATATTATATCACTCTTAATACGTGAATTCAACATTATATTTTTTCATCCAGACATATATCTGGAAAATATACGCAAGCACCTGAGGCGCTCTCATCAGCTGACCGTACCACGGCTCGCTGAGGGAATCGGGATTATTCATAAGAGTGCTGACCGCCTTTTTGTCAATTATTTCGGAAAGCACGCACTCCTTATCGCCGAGCGCCTTCTCCGTCATACTGCAAACCGCGTCGAAATACTGCGGGTTAAAGGTCTTTGGATAAGGGCTCTTCTTTCTCCACGTTATCTCCTCAGGGAGCTCGTTTTCAAACGCTTTTCTGAGTATTCCCTTTTCCCTGCCTTCATACGCCTTTATGCTCCAGGGCATATTGTAGGCGTATTCAACTATTCTCCAGTCGCAAAACGGAACTCTTACCTCCAGCGAGGATTCCATACTCATAACATCTTTTCTCACGAGGAGGGTCTGCATAAACCAATCCATATTAAGAACGAACATCTCGCGCATACGCTTTTCGAGGGCAGAATCAGTTTCAAGATAATCTGCCTTTTTAACAGTTTCAAGGTATGCGCTGTGAGCGTACTCCTCGCCCTCGGGAAGAAACCCGTCTTTAAGAATACTGCGCCTTACGTCAGTTGAACGCGACCACGGGAAGGTCTCCTCAAAAAGGATTTCCTTTCTGTGATACCACGGGTAACCGCCGAAAATCTCATCAGCACACTCACCCGAAAGGCAGACGGTGTAATCCTTTTTAACCTCCCTGCAAAACAGAAGAAGCGAGGAATCAACGTCTGTAAAGCCCGGGCAATTCCGCGCAATTGCGGCGTCAACAAGAGCGTCTGCAACAGCCCTGTTATTGAGCACGATATTACG
Source organism: uncultured Clostridia bacterium (assembly GCA_946628455.1). Taxonomy (GTDB): domain Bacteria; phylum Bacillota; class Clostridia; order Oscillospirales; family Acutalibacteraceae; genus Eubacterium_R. Next base: position 20,033 of record CAMOWP010000013.1, read on the forward strand.
GTGCTCAGAGCCGATATAATCGGAAATAAGGCTGATGAAATCCGAATCCTTGTTCGGCTGAAAAAGGCTGCTTTTAAAGTATTTATCGTTATCGTCATAGTCAACGGAATAGGTGCTCAGCGTTTCGCCGCGGCTTCTGAATTCCTCTGAGGCAACCCTTGAAATGATTGAGGAATCAAGCCCGCCGCTCAGGAAGGTGCAAAGCGGAACATCGCTGACAAGCTGGCGCTTTATCGCGTCAGTAACCAGAAAATGAGTTTTTTCAATCGCTTCGTATGCATTGTTTGAAAACGGCTCCGCTTTCAACTTCCAATACGGCTTAATGCTGATTTTCCCGTTTCTGAAATACATATATTCTGCAGGCGGAAGCTCCCTGATATCCCTGAAAACGGTCTTGCCGATTGTCTTAGCGGGGCCGAGCATAAAGATTTCGTTAAGTCCCTCCCTGCTGCAAATTGGATTTACTCCGTCAACGTAAAGCAGGCTCTCAATTCTTGAAGCAAACGCAAGGGTGTTGTTTACATATGAATAATACAGCGGTTTTACGCCGATACGGTCTCTGCACAGAAAAAGCTCGCCCGTCTTTTCGTTATAAACGGCATAAGCAAAAATTCCGTTGAATTTCTCCGCGCTCTTCTCCCTCCATTTGTGAAACGCCTTCAGAACAACCTCCGTGTCGCAGGTTGTGTAAAAGCTGTAGCCCGCGCTTTTAAGTTCTTCTTTTATCTCATCGGTATTGTAAAGCTCGCCGTTATAAACGATTATATAATCGCCGAAGCGCATAGGCTGAGCGCCGTTTTCAACGTCAATAACAGCAAGCCGCCTGTGAATAAGCGCAACGCTTTGAGATAAGCTGTTGTTCAGGTACTCTCCCGCCGCGTCGGGTCCTCTCATTTTAAGCGACGAGGATATGTTATAAATCATTTCCCTTTTATTTCGTAAATCAATATCCTTACTAAGTATTCCTGCGATTCCGCACATAATCTTCACCTCAAGATTATAATATGCAAAAAATAAAAATATGTAATATTTTTTGTAAAAAAGGGCTTGACTATCGATTGAACTTGTGCTATATTATTAGGGCGTTGAAAACACGCTGGTGTAGCTCAGTTGGTAGAGCAGCTGATTTGTAATCAGCAGGTCAGGGG
>CAMOWP010000014.1 GCA_946628455.1 uncultured Clostridia bacterium
CTTTTCAAGGTCAAGCTTATCAAGCGGAGATTTTTCAAACAGCTTGCAGATAAGCTTTGAGCAGAGGTAGCCAACGATACCTGCGCATGAGCCGACTACAAGGCCTGCGATAACATCTGTTGGGTAATGAACCATAAGGTAAATCCTTGAGCACATTGTGAAGAGCGCAACAACGGGAAGAACAAATGCAACCTTTCCTATAGTGCTTTTTTCGCCTGCCTTCATCTTTTCCTTTGCAGTATTTCTGAAGCAGAGGAACATAGCGATTGCCATTTCAAAAGCGGCTGTTGTGTGGCCTGACGGGAAAGAATAGTCAGACTCGGAGAACGCGCCTGCCGCCTTGTACCATACTGAATAATCAGCCCAGAGCTCAGGGAATTTCTGCAGCGTGTTGTAAGGCCTGATTCTGAGGAACGCGGGTTTAACCACAACGTTTGTAACTATTGTTCCGACTGCAATTGCAATAACAAGTGCAAAGCCGTATTTTCTCGTCTTTTTGAATAAGCATAAAACCAAACCGAGAACAGCAACGGGGATAACGAAATTCTCATCGCCAAAGGATGTGAAAATCTTTGCAATCTGAGTAAAAAAGCCGTTCTGAATTGCTCCGAAAATGCGGTAAACCCACATATCAAAGCCTCGGAAAATCGGGTCGATTTTATCGCCGACGGAAGCGCCTGCCGCAACGGCAGAGCTGAGTAAAAAAGTATACATAATACTCCTCCTTAAACATTATAAAACAATAATACCACAACAAAAATGCAATTGCAATAAATTAATATGCAAAAAACGGAGCAGAATACCTGCTCCGCAAATTATTCAGTTAGTCATTAAGCTTTGCAAGCTCCTCGCGGAAGGACTCGGCAGAGTCAAATTCCTTATAAACCGAAGCAAAGCGAACGTATGCGACCTCGTCGATTTCCTTGAGCTTTTCCATAATAAGCTCGCCGATTCTTGCAGAGGTAACCTCTCTGTCAACAGAAGCCTGAAGCGAAGCCTCAATCTCGCTGATTTTCTGCTCGAGCTCAGCAACGGTAACGTGTCTCTTTTCGCACGCGCGGAGCATTCCCTTTAAAATCTTGTTTCTGTCGAAAACCTCGCGGGACTTATCCTTTTTGATAACGATAATCGGAACGTCCTCAATAATTTCATATGTAGTAAATCTTTTTGAGCACTGGATACACTCTCTTCTTCTTCTGATTCTTTCGTTCTCGTCAGTCGGACGGGAGTCGATAACCTTACTGTCTGTGTATCCGCAAAACGGACATTTCATAGCATTATCCTCCTTTTTCAAATAAACACTACATTCGGATTATAACACAAGATATAGTAAAAGTCAAGTATATTTACTTTACAACAATATGTTGATTAATTTACGCCTTTTTCAGCGGAGATTCCTTTTTATTGTAGAAAAACATCCAGACAGCCATCAAAATGATGATTACATAACCCACAAGTGAAAGCACATCGGGAACCTGGTGCCCGAGGAAGAGATAGCCTTCAATGGCAGTAAAGATAATATTCGAGTAATCGTAAACGGAGATTTCCCTGCTCGGCGCAAAGGTATATGCGGCTGTAATGGTAAACTGACCGCCCGCAGCGCAAAGGCCCACAAGAAGCAGATAAACAAGCTGCTTTGACGTCATAGGATGATAGTCAAAAATGAGATACGGCGCGGTAACTGCAACCGAAAACGCGGAGAAAAAGAAAACCGTAAAGCGCCCGTTTTCGCCCTTGTTGCCCATATGACGAACGCAGGTATACGCCGCGCCTGCGCAGAGACCCCCGAAAAAGCCCGCGAGTGACGGTGCAAGCTCTACGTTTCCGAAGGTTGGCTTTATAACAAACATTGCGCCTGCAAACGCGCCGATAATAGCAAGCGCCTGCTTTGGTTTAACCTTTTCTTTAAGGAATATTGCAGAGAAAATCAGTGTAAAAAACGGAGACATTTTGTTGAGCATAGCCGCGTCAGCAGTGTGCGCCATATGCGTTGTTGCGTAAAAATTTCCGAAAACGCCGAGCAACCCTGCCGAAGCTCTCAGAATGTGAAACGGAAACGTTCCCCTGACGGGTCTGAATTTTTCGCGCTTTTTTATCAGCATAAACGAAGCGAAAAACAGCGCAACGAGATTCCTGAAAAAAACCTTCTGCGCGGTAGGAATATCGCCCGAAAGATTAATAAACGAGCTCATCCCCGAAAAGCACAGCGCCGAAAGCAGAATGCATATTATTCCCTTTGTTTTGTCTGAAAGCCTGTTATTGCTCATACCTAAAATTATCGGGCGGAAGCCTCCGCCCTTTCCTGTTCAGCTTAAAATTTCTCAAAAAACTGCTTGCTGTATGCAAGCTCTTTTTTAACGTCTAATCCCTTTGAATAGATTTCAATAACGTAATCGCCCTTGTAATCAGCGCCGTCAAGCGTTGCAAAGAGCCTGCCGAAATCGAAATTGCCTCTTCCGGGAGGAATGCAGTCCCTTTCAGGCAAATCGTTATCGGAAAGGTGAACGTGAACTATCTCGTTTTTCATTTCCTCCAAAAACTCAAACGGGTCATAGCCTGCGCGGATTGACTGCTTAATATCAAACACCATATGAAAATCAGAGCCGAGCGCCGCCCTCATCCTCTTCATAAAATCAATATGCTGGCTCTTGAACTTGTTAACATTTTCCTGGCAAACCATAACGCCCTCGCTTCTGCCGATATCAACAAGCCCCTGAAAGCGCTCAAAATAAAGCTCGTCGGGAAGCGGAATCTTTCTTGCATCAAGCGCGCCGTGAATAACGACAACCCCTGCCCCGAGGACTGCAGCTGCGTGGCAATGCTTCTGATATAAGCCGATAAAATCGTCGTACCTTCTCTGATACTCGCCGAAAATGCACATATTTTCAAGCGCGCTTGAAAACGGGTGCACGGATAAAACCCGAACTCCGTTTTCATCAGCCGTCTTTTTCAGCTGATTTACAAACGGGAGCTCAAGCTCAGAGCTTGTGTTAAAAAATATCTCGGCTTTTCTGAAGCCTAAATCCGTAACCTCCAAAAACGCTTTTTCCGTTACCAAAGGGTAAAAGCAGGAGGTTGAGCAACCAATTTCCATATAGCTCCTTAATTATTCGCTCAAAAGCTTTTCTACAGCGGCAAGCTGCACGCTTACGCAAAGAATTCTTGTTGCGAGGTCAAGCTCCTTAATCGGAGGAAGCGACGGCGCGATTCTGATATTCTTGTTATCGGGGTCAATGCCGTAAGGATAGGTTGCGCCAACGCTTGTGAGCGTTACGCCCGCCTCTTTGCAGAGCTCCCCTACTCTTTTAGCTGTACCGTTCATAACGTCAAGGCTGATGAAATAGCCGCCTCTGGGCTTAATCCAGCTTGCAATATTCTTATCGCCGAGCTCGTATTCAAGATGAGTTAAAACCATTTCAAACTTAGGTCTCATAATCTCGGCATGCTTTTTCATATGAGCTTTGATTCCGTTAACATCGCCGAAAAACGCAACGTGACGGTGCTGATTCATTTTATCGTAGCTGATGGTCTGGCAGTTGAGCCTTCTCTTTATATCGGCAATATTATTATCGCTTGCAGCAAGTGCTGATATACCTGCACCCGGGAAGGTCATCTTTGAGGTTGAGCATACCTCAATCACCATATCCTCGTTACCGTATTCGGGAAGAACGTTGAAGATATTGAGAAGCTCGTCGCCCTCGTCGTAAATCTCGTGAATGCAATATGCGTTATCCCAGATAATTCTGAAATCCTTTGCCGCAGGCTTAAGCGCCGCAATGCACCTTACTATCTCATCGGAATATGTAATACCCTGCGGATTTGAATACTTCGGAACACAAAACATACCCTTAACGCTCTCGTCCTTTATAAGCTCTTTTATAGTTTCCATATCGGGGCCGTCGGCTTTCATATCAACATTAATCATTTTAATGTTGAAATATTCAAGGATAGTAAAATGCCTGTCATAACCGGGAACGGGGCAAAGAAACTTAACCTCCGGGAGATTGCTCCACGGAGTTGAGCCGCACACGCCGTGAGAATAGCACTGCGCAATATAATCAAACATAAGCGAAAGGCTTGCGTTAGGGCCGATTAAAATATTATCGGCAGGAACTCCGAGCAAATCGCCAAAAAGCTTTCTGCAACTTGGAATGCCCTCAAGGATACCGTAGTTTCTGAGGTCAATTCCGTCAACTATATAATCAGGGTCGTCAAGAAGCCCCATTGATAAATCAAGCTGCTCCTTGCCCGGCTTGCCCCTTGACATATCGAGCTTCAGGCCCATATCCTTATAAACTTTAAATCTTTTTAGAAGAGCGTCTTTTTCCGCAACGAGCTCCTCTTTAGTCATCTTTGTATAATCTGACATCAGACCGCCTCCATTAAAAAAATATGTAATATTGTAGCATTTTTTGCCTGATAATGCAAGATTAATAAAATGCTTGCGTTTTCTAAAGATTAATTATATAATAAAAATAGCGTAATATTTTTCGGGAGGACGAATATGGATTATCGCATTGAACACGATTCTATGGGAGAGGTTAAGGTGCCTGCCGATAAATACTGGGCGGCACAGACTCAGCGCTCGCACGAAAACTTTTTAATCGGCGTTGGCAAGGAAAATATGCCGGAAGAGGTTATCCGCGCCTTCGGTATCTTAAAAAAGGCCGCCGCTCAGGCAAACAGAAGGCTCGCTCCCGAAAGAATGACCGAGGAAAAGCTCAGCGCAATTTCTCACGCCTGCGACGAGGTAATTGAAGGAAGGCTTGCGGAGCACTTTCCCCTTGTGGTCTGGCAGACGGGCTCCGGAACACAGAGCAATATGAACGCCAACGAGGTTATCGCAAACCGCGGCAATGAAATCGCAGGCAAAAATCTGCTCCACCCGAACGATGACATAAATATGAGCCAATCCTCAAACGACACGTTTCCGACCGCCATCAGCATTGCGGCTGTTGAAGGGCTTGAGGACAGGGTTATCCCCGCGGTTAAAACGCTTATCGAAACCTTTATAAGGCTTGAAAAGGAAAACGAAGGAATTGTTAAAAGCGGAAGAACTCATCTTCAGGACGCAACGCCGATAACCTTTTCGCAGGAAATCAGCGGCTGGCGCTCGAGCCTTGAAAAGGATATAAAGCTTATAAACGCAGCGCTTCCCGAGCTTAAAGAGCTTGCGCTCGGCGGAACAGCAGTCGGAACAGGGCTCAACGCTCCGAAGGGCTTCGGAGAAGAGGTTGCAAAAGCTGTAAGCGAAATAACAGGCAAGGATTTTATTACCGCTCCAAACAAGTTTCACGCGCTGACCTCCAAGGATGAAATCGTTTTTGCTCACGGCGCGCTCAAGGCTCTTGCGGGCGATATGATGAAAATTGCAAACGACGTAAGATGGCTTGCAAGCGGTCCGCGCCTCGGCATAGGAGAAATAAGAATCCCCGAAAACGAGCCCGGCTCGTCAATTATGCCCGGCAAGGTTAACCCCACTCAGTGCGAGGCTGTTACAATGGTTGCCGTTCAGGTTATGGGTAACGACGCCGCAATCGGCTTTGCGGCAAGCCAGGGTAATTTTGAGCTTAACGTTTTTATGCCTGTTATCATATATAATTTTATGCAGAGCGTTCGCCTTTTGTCAGAGGCAATTCTCTCGTTCAACAAAAACTGTGCGCGCGGAATAACCGCAAACACAGAAAAAATGAAGGCAAATCTCAGCAATTCCCTTATGCTTGTAACCGCGCTTAATCCGTATATCGGATATGAAAACGCTGCCAGAACAGCCAAGAAAGCATATAAAGAAAACATCTCTTTAAAAGAGGCGTGCGTTGAGCTCGGCTTTTTAACGGAGGAAAAATTTGACGAGGTATTCCGTCCCGAAGAGATGGTTTAACAAAAGGAGAAGAAAATGAGCAAGGATAACGAAAAGAGAAAATCAAAGTATCTTCGCGACAGCTCAGACCCTATAATAAAACACCTGCGCACGGTCGACGAGCCGAAATCAAGATATTTCAAATCGTCCGCAAAGAAAACCTCAAAGCAGACTGACGACGAATATGACGAGGAAGAGGCTCACAGCAGGAAGGAATTCCGTGACAGCGTTATAACCCCTAAAAGAGCCAGGGAGCAAATGCTCAGCGGCGATTCGCAAAAAGCCGAAGCAGAGGCAGCAGAGCCTCAGGACGAGGAAGCCTCTGAATATCAGAAAAGCAAGGGCACCTCAAACGACATTTTCAGAGAAACTGAAATTAACGAGGAGCAAAAAAAATCCTACAACAAAGAAGAGGCTGACAAGAGCTTAAAGGAAAGGCGCAAAAACGCAACTATAAGAATGGTCCTGTGTATGGGTGTTCTTACGGTTATTGCAACAATCTTAATGGCATATCCTATACGCAACCTGCCTTATATGCCGGACATCCTCAACACCGAGTTTGCCGCTTTGCCTGAGCTTATCGCTTCAATCGCCTACGGCCCCGTTTTCGGCGTTATTATATGCATAATCAAAAACTTAATCAGAGTCATATTTGACCAGTACAATTTTGTTTCATATATCAATAACACTCTTCTTGATTCAACCTTTGTTTTCATTGCGGGTTTGCTTTATTCAAGAAGTATGTTCTCGGGAGATAACAGAATAAACACGGCGGGCAAATCCAGGGATTACAGAAGAAAAAGGATTTTCTCAAGCTGCTTTGCGGGAGCCGTTATATCCGCCGTTCCTCAGTTCTTCATCACCAGATTCATTGCATATCCTCTTATCGCAAAGGTTTACGGCGAATCTCAGGGTATAACAATGGAGTTTCTGTTCAAATCGTATCAGGACAGCTATTTGGCAATTATGAACCGCCTTCCCGAAGGTATTGCTAAGCTCGTTCCCGAAATGAACAGCATTTCAACGGGAATCCTGCTTTACAACCTTCCTATTACATTTATCAAGCTGTTTATAATTACAGTTATTACGGCGATAATTTATAAATACATTTCCCCCTTCCTTCATTACAGAAGAAAGAAGAAGAGGAAAAAACATAATCATTGATTACGGAGAAAAATATGAAAAGAATACTAATTGCGATGCTGATATTATCTCTCCTCACGCTTTGCTCATGCAGCTCAAAAGATGATAACAAGCAGTCGGGCGGAGCTTCAGCCTCAGCTTCACAAAGCGCAGACGAAAAAAGCAATGCAGCCGAAAGCACAACAGCCAAAGAAGGCGAGCTTCCGACCGTTCAGAACGACGGCAAGGACAGCGGAGCTGTTGATTTCGGCGAAAGCGACGGAAGCGGCAATAATAAAAGCGATGGTAACAGCAGCGAAAGCAATAATAAAAGCAACAAGGACAACGGCGATAAGTCAAACGGCAATAATGATTCAGAAAAAGACAACCGTGACTCTGAAAGCACAACCGCCTCAGGCGATGATTCCGGCAACGGCTCGGAGGGCGGATACGAAATGCCTCAGATTCCGATAACTCCCAACAACTGATAAATATGCTGATTTGATTTGATTTCTATAAATTACGAAAAGGAGGTAAAGGCGGCAATGAAAAGAAAATCATTAGTAATAATCAGCATTGCAGCGGTTTTATGTATGCTTTCAAATACCGTTGCATTTGCAGCTGATGATTACGAGCTCCCTTCTATTCCTATAACGCACCGCTTCGGTGAATGGGAGGTTACCAAGGAACCGACCTGTATTAAAGAGGGCAGAAAAACGCGTTACTGCTCTCACTGCAGCGCAAAAGAAACCGAGATTATTCCTGCGCTCGGACACGAATTCGGAGAATGGGCTGAAACGCAACCCGAAAGCCTTCCCGACTGTACTCATGCGGGCGCAACAGCCGTTGAAGAACGCGTCTGTTCGCGCTGCAAGGTTATTGAAACACGCGGAGGCGAAATAATTAACGCTCTAGGGCATAGTTATGAAACAGCCGTAACTCAGCCTACCTGCACCGAAAAGGGATATACAACCTATTCCTGCACCCGTTGCGACAGCACTTATGTCTCTGATTATACAGATTCAAAAGGGCACACTCCGTCAGCTCCCGTTCAGGAAAACATTGTTGACAACAGCCATGAGGACGGAGGCTCTTACGATTCAGTTGTTTACTGCTCAGTATGCCACGCTGAACTCAGCAGAGAAAAGATTCATACCCCTGCAGCCGGTCACGTTCCTGCTAAGGCAGTTCAGGAGAATATTGTTAAGGCTTCCTGCACGGTTGACGGTTCTTATGACGAGGTCGTTTACTGCCAGGACTGCTCGGCAGAGCTCAGCAGAATAAAGAAGACTATCCCTGCCGAGGGTCATAAATTCAGCGATTGGCAGCAGAGCGCTGCGGAAGTTAAACCGACCTGCACACAGGCAGGTGCAACGGCAACCGAAACGCACATCTGCTCCGAATGTGACTTGATTGAAACACGCGGCGGAGATGTTATTAACGCTCTTGGACATAATTATCAAACTGCCGTAACGCCTCCTTCCTGCACGGAAACGGGTTATACAACTTATTCCTGCACGAGATGCGACAGCGTTTATGTTTCCGATTATACAAACGCACTCGGTCACACTCCCTCGGAAGAGGTAAAAGAAAATGTTGTTGAAGCTACAACCTCTGCTGCGGGCTCATACGAAGCTGTTATTTACTGCTCGGAATGCGGCGCTGAAATAAGCAGAAAGGTTAACACTATTCCTAAAAAGACTTTGCCTGACGGCGGAGATGACTTTGATACGGAACCGCTTCCGTTTGACGACGATGACAAAAAAGAAATACCTTCAAAGCCTTCAACTCCTACAACAAAGGTAACGAAGCCGAAGGCTCCGTCAATAAAGAAGCTTAAGAAGGGCAGGAAGTCATTTAAGGTAACCTGGAAAAAGGTAAGCTCGGTTAACGGATACCAGATACAGTATTCAACAAACAAAAAGTTCAAAAAGGGCAAGAAGCAGACGGTTAAAGCAGTTACTGTAAAAAAGGCAAAGGCAACCTCAAAAACTGTCAAAAAGCTCAAAGCCAAGAAGAAATACTACGTTCGCATCCGTTCATATAAAATCGTAAACGGTAAAAAAGTTTACAGCAAGTGGTCAAAGATTAAGGCTGTTAAAACCAAATAACAAACCAAAACGCAGGACGAAAATCGTCCTGCGTTTTTATTACAGTATATTCAGTATTTCATCAACGGCTCTTATTTCGTAATCAATTTTGAGCTCGGTGTTGTTTTCTTCGCCGTCCGGGTTAAACCAGCAGCATTTTATTTCTGCGTTATTGCCGCCCTGCATATCGCTTGTGAGCGAATCGCCGATAATCAGTATTTCATCACGCTTGCAGGGAATAATGTTATCAAGCACATAGCCGAAAAACTCCCTTGACGGCTTTTCATATCCGATTTCATCAGAGATAAAAGCTCCGTCGATAATATCATTAAGCCCTGATTTTTCAAGCTTTTTAACCTGAACGGATTTAGTTCCGTTTGTAACGATATACTGCTTATATCTCCCCTTAAGACTCTGAAGAACAGCCTTTGCGTTTCCGATATATTCTGCAGTTTCGGGCAGCGCTTTTTCATAAAAGGCTGTAAATTCCTCAGGGGTTACCGAGGTTATTTTTAGCCTTTCAAAAAGCTCTCTGTACCTTCCGACCTTGACCTCGCTTTTTGTTATTTCGCCGCGCTCAAGCATTTTCCAGTGCTTCAGATTAAGCTCGGAATAAAGCCTGACCGTTTCATCGCTGCACTCTCCGAGGGCGAAATGCTCAAATCCCTTTCTGATTGCGTATTTCTCTGATAAAAGGAAATTGAGGAGCGTGCCGTCCATATCCCATAATAAAACCTTAAACATAAGCATTACCTCTTTTCCTATTATATATTGCCGCTTGACATTTGACAATATCTAATTTATATTATATTTGAGGAAAATTAAATTTTCTTAAATCTCAGCAACAACAAACGGAGAACACTATGCAGATTATTAACATTGTTAACCTGCTCGGCGGGCTCGGGCTCTTCCTTTTCGGAATGAATTATATGAGCAAGGGTCTTTCCCAGGTTGCAGGAAATAAAATGAAAAGCCTGCTTGAAAAGCTTACCAGAAACCGCTTCAAGGGCTTTCTGCTCGGCGTGCTTGTTACGGCGGTAATTCAGTCCTCATCAGCCACAACCGTTATGCTTATGGGCTTTCTCAATGCGGGAATTATGGACCTGGCTCAGGCAACAGGCGTTATCATCGGTGCAAATATAGGAACGACCATAACCGCTGTTCTTATTGCTATTGACGTTTCGGCGATAGCGCCGATTTGTATTTTCTTAGGCGCCGCAATGAGCCTTTTCGGCAAGAAGCAAAACCAGAAATATATAGGCCAGATTATTTTAGGCTTCGGAATACTGTTTTTCGGGCTCAAATATATGAGCGGCGACAATGCAATGGGCGTGCTTAAAACAAGCGCCGTGTTCCAGAAATTTATAACGACTGCGAACAACCCCGTTCTCGGAATAATAATCGGAATAATTATGTGCGCCGTTATTCAGTCCTCCAGCGCTTCAATCGGTATTCTTCAGGTGCTTGCGCTTCAGGGGCTTATGCCGCTTAATTTCGCAATTTATCTTATAATAGGAATAAACGTAGGCTCAGCTATGCCGCTGTTTTTATCTTCAATCGGAGCAAAAACAAACGCAAAAAGAGCAGCGCTCATTTACTTTATTTTCGATTTTGTCGGAATGCTGATTTTCACTCCGCTTGCCCTTTTAACGCCGTTTACGGACTGGGTCAGCGGCATATCGTCAAACGGCTCTGTTCAGGTTGCGGCGGCGCATATCATATTCAAAATAGTTACCGCGCTTGTTCTTCTGCCGTTCGTAAAGCAGATAGTTAAGCTTTCAGAGCGCATAATCAAGCCCGTTGAGCATGAAAGCGTTTTCCGCTTCAATTATATTGACACTAAGCTTTCGGGCCACGATAACGCAAGTGTTTCCGTTGTTCAGGTAGGCTCAGAGGTTGAAAGAATGTCAGCGCTTGTAAGGAAGAATTACGTGCTTGCGTGCGAGGATTTGCTTAGCGGCAGCACAGAGCATAAAAACGAAATACAAAATAACGAAGAGCTTATCAACTGGCTGAATCATAACATTTCAGACTTTATGGTAACCATTACCTCGCACCGTATAACCGGTGAAGCGTCTGAATATATCGGCAAGCTTTTCCACGTTATAACCGACCTTGAAAGAATCGGCGACCATGCGCTGAATATTCTTCAGAGGAATGAAATGGCGCTTGAAAACGGCCTTGATTTTACGGGCGAAGGTATGCAGGAAATCAAGGAAATTTATGAAAAATCACTTGAACTGCTTGACCGTTCAATCGGAGCGTTTGTAAATAAACAGCTCCCGGATGACGAAGCAAACGAGCTTCATTTCATCGAGGACACAATAGACGAGCTCACCCTTCAGGCTCAGGACAATCATGTTCAGAGACTGCGCGATAAAAAATGTCATACAGCCTCAGGCGTTGTATTCACAAAAATCCTTCAGGACCTTGAGCGCGTAGGCGACCACTCATATAACATCGCCTGGGCGGCAAGGAAGGATAAGGCTCTTATCAGACAGATTTAATAATATGAAAGACAGACGGACTCAGCTTGACAAGCTTAACACCCTCCTTTTCGGGAAGGATTTAAGAATAACAAAGGGCGGCGTATACTCCGAAATCAGAGAATACGATTTTTCGTCATACTATCCCGAAGGCGAGTATATAAAGCCTCAGGCAACTCCGTCTGATAATATTTATGACATCCGTTCCTTCGGCGCTTCGCCTGACAGCGAGGACAACGCCGAGGCGATAAACACAGCAGTCGCACTCGCGTCACAGACGTGCGGCTGTGTTTTAGTTTGCGGCGGAGAGTACGTAACAACAACCGTTTTCCTTAAATCGAACGTAACGTTCTTTATTGAAAAGGGCTCGGCACTTGTGTCAAACACTACGGGCAAAGGATATAACCACAAGGGGATTCTCCACGCCGACGGAGCAGAAAACATAACTCTGACAGGCGGCGGAAAGATAAAGGGAAACGGAAACCTTTTCGGCAGAAAGCCGCTTTTTGACAGGAATATGACCGAGCACCCCGAATATATAGACGTTATTCAGATGAGGCGTGATTTGAGAGCGCAGCTTCGTTTTGCCCACGAAAGCAAGTACGGCGGACCCGTTTACTTTAAGGACTGCAAAAACGTTAAAGCTGAAAATATAATTATTGAAAATGCGGCGCACTGGTCCTTCAGGCTTGAAAACTGCAACGGTGTTACCGTCAGGAACTTTGTTATCAATAATAACCGCCACGTTGCAAACGCCGACGGGCTTGATATTGCGGGAACAAGCAATATCAAAATTGAGCACTGCTTTATTTCAACAGCAGACGACGGCATATGCATAAAAAACGCTATATGGCTCGGAAACAAATGCGCTATGGAGAATATCAGCGTTAAGGACTGCGAGGTCTGTTCCTGCGCAAACTCATTCAAAATCGGAACGGAAACCACATACGATATAAGAAACGTTAAGGTTGAAAACTGCCGTTTCTTTATGAATGATATTTACCCCGGGACCGTCAGCGGAATTGCAATAGAATCCGCAGACGGCTCAAAGGTGAGCAACATCAGAGTTAAAAACATAACAATGGACAGAGTCACCTGCCCCGTTTTCATAAGGCTTTGCAACAGAAACAGAGCCGCCGTTGTAACCGCTGAAAGTGCTAACGCAGTTGAGTTCGGGCAGAAAAAGAAAAAGGGCGCAACCGTAACTAAAGACGCCTTCGATATGCTTGGCAAGGTTGAAGATATTATTATTGAAAACATTGAAGCAACGGGAGTTGAAATTCCCGTAATAGTTGCAGGCGTTAAGGTTAAAGGCACAACGAAATACGTTGAAAACGTTACGCTGTCAAATATAAATATGGAATACGCGCCTTATAAGGAGGTTTACGATAAGCGCCGCTTTATTCCCGAATATACAGACGTTTATCCGGAAGCGTGGCGCTTCAGAAATCTCCCCGCCTACGCTCTCTGGGCAAGGCACGTCAAGGGCTTAAAGCTTCTTGATTTTAACTGCACAGTTCCAAAAAGCACCTGGAAAAAACAAATAATAACAGAAGATATAAAATAATCTTACGTATAATTTCCGTAAGATTTTTTGTTGTATTTCTTATGCTTTTTGTACATATATATGGAGGCGATAAGTATGAAAAAATTTTTAAGCTTTGTTTTATGCTTATGTATGTTACTGTCAATCTCTCAGATAACTGCATACGCATATTATTATGAATCGAAAACCGAAGGCGATTTTGAGTACGCAACAGACACACCTTACGGCGTTGCCGTAACAGGCTATAACGGCGCCGAGGACGACGTTATTATTCCCGAAACACTCGGCGGCAGAACGGTTGAAGCGATTGAAGATTACGCTTTTTCAGACAATGAATCACTTGTCAGCGTAGTTCTACCCGAAAGCGTAAAAATCATCGGTCAGTATTCGTTTGCGTATTGCTACAATCTCAAGAGCATTAACCTTGAAAGCGTTGAGCTGATAGCTCAATGTGCTTTCTCGGGAACTGCAATTGAAGAAGCAAATCTCAAAGGCGCTGAAAGAATTTATGCAGGCGCTTTCCGGGGATGCGAAAAGCTTAAAAGCGCAGCCCTTCCCGAAACGCTTGAAACTGTTGACCGCTCTGCATTTGCAAACTGCAATAGTCTCACGGATATAAATCTTGAAAACGTAAAAAATATAAAATTATCCGCATTCGCATATTGCAAATCTCTTAAAAGCGTTAATCTTGAAAAAGTGCAAACAATAGACTCATATGCATTTTACTATTGCAAAAAGCTCAGCGATATCAAACTCGGCAGCAAGGTAAATAAAATAGGCAAAAAAGCTTTCTGCAAAACTGCCGTTTACAACGACGCCGTTAATAACAACAAGAAGGCTATTTATATCGGCAATTATCTCATAAATGCTTTTACGGACAGAACGAAGGGCAAATTCAAGGTTAAAAACGGTACGGTTTTAATCGCAGATAATGCTTTTTCAAAAGCAAGCACGGACGGTAAGGCTAAGTCAACCGTTACTTCCGTTTCAATTCCAGACAGCGTGCTTACAATCGGAAGCGAAGCACTCAATGATAAGAAAATCAAAAAAATCCGCCTTCCGAAAAACCTGAAACAACTGAGCGGCACTGCATTCAGCAACAGCTATAAAAAGAAAAATCAGGTTTTCAAGGGCGGCTGTTACTATATCGGAGCATATCTTGTAGGCTGCGATAAATACGCCTTAAAGCTTAAAATCAGAAAAGGGACAACGCTTATTGCAAACGGAGCAATCGTAAATTCGTTGGCAACTAAGCTCGTTATTCCGAACGGAGTTAAATACATAAGCGATGAAGCGATAGTCGGCTGTCAGCGAATGAGGTCGGTTGAAATTCCGAAAAGCGTAAAATTTATCGGAGACGGTAATTTTGTAAACTCTCGCCATGGTGTACAAAGCACCTGCAAAAACCTGACAAAAATAACAGTTGATAAGAACAATAAAAAATATTCTTCAAAAAGCGGCGTGCTTTATAACAAGGCAAAAACCGTATTAATCGCTTATCCTGCAGGAAACAAAACCAAGTCGTTTACTGTTCCTTCAAGCGTTAAAGCAATTAAGAAAAATGCTTTTGCGTTTGCGCCGTATCTCGCGCAAATCAAGCTCAACTCAAAGCTTGAAGAAATCGGCGAAACTGCATTTACAAACTGCAAGAAGATGAAATCAATAACCGTTCCCGAAAGCGTTAAAAAGATAGGCTACTGTGCCTTTGGCCGCATATATTTTTCAAATGAAGATTCCGACGGATACAGCAAAATTGACGGCTTTACCGTATACGGCAAAAAGGGCTCGGCGGCTGAAAAATTCTGCAAGGAAATAGTTTTTATCAGAGACTATGAAAGCGACAGCGACGGTATTTCCCTGCCTCTTGATTTCAAGGAGGTGTAAATGATGAAAAGAATAATAAGTATTTTTATCAGCACGTTTCTTATTTTCACGCTTATATTTACATCTGTCCCCGCTATTGCAGCGCAGAAGAACGGCGGAAAGTGCGGCGCAAAGGTAAGCTATTCTTTGAATAAGAAAACAGGCGTTCTCACCGTAAGCGGTAAGGGCAAGATGGATAATTATGACAACTACTGGAATTCAGGCAATAATTCGCCGTTTGAAAAATACTCTAAGGAAATAAAAAAGGTTGAGATTAAATCAGGCGTAACGTATATCGGCGAATACGCTTTTTGCAACTGCGAAAAAATAAAGAAAATAACCCTTCCCGAAAGCGTTAAAGCCTTTGGAAAATATGCATTTTCAAACTGCCGCTCGCTTGCTGAAATAACGCTTCCGAAAAAGCTTACGGTTATCCCCGAAGGCTGCTTTTCAAGCTGCGTTAACCTTAAAAGCGTTAAGTTGCCGGGCAGTGTAAAATCCATTGAGCCAGGCGCATTCAGTTGCTGCTGGGAGCTTACATCGGTTAAGCTGCCCAAAGGGCTTAAGCATTTGCGCTTTTGTGCTTTTGAGATTTGCGGCAAGCTGAAAGAAATAAAAATACCGAAAGGCTGTATTGCCGAAAGCTGCGCCTTTGAATGCGATGAGCTTGATTATGCGGAATTTGAAAACGGTTCAGAGATAATCGACGACAGGGTGTTTTGTGACGGTGAACTCAAATCAGTCTATATCCCGAAAAGCGTAAAGGTAATCTGGATAAACTCATTCAACTCAGGCACAGATATCTATTATCAGGGCAGCAAAAAGGACTCTGAAAAAATTGATATTCTCGATTCTGTGGATTATGAATCAGGCTGGCCGCACTATAATAATGAATACGACTCCCTGAGCAAGCTCGGCAAAGTTTACTATAACACGTCGCTTGCAGTCAAAATTCCTTCCGTTAAGAAAATAAGCAAAGGCAAAAGCACTATAAAAATTGACGTAAAACAGCAAAGCTCCGCAAACGGATACGAGCTTGAGTACCGTAAGAAATATGATTCTTCGCAAAAAACGAAAACGACAAAGGGCAATTCCTTTACTCTGAAAAAGCTTAAAAAGGGTGTAAAATACTGCTACAGAATAAGAGCGTACAAAATTGTAAAGGGCAAAAAGGTCTATTCCCGTTTCAGTAAGGAAAAAACCGTTAAGCTGTAAATTAACACAAAGCCGCTTTGGGCATAGTATAGCCTGAGGTGGCTTTTATGTTTTTATATGATTTAAAAGAGGGGCAAAAGGCAAAAATCTCAGCGCTTTCAGCAGGCGCTGAATTTGCCGCAAGGCTCCGCGATATGGGCTTTTGCGAGGGCGAAGAGATTTTATGCGTTAAAAAATCAGCCTTTAAATCTCCCGTTTTGTACAGAGTCAAGGGCTCGCTTTTTTCACTGAGAAAATGCGACGCGCTGAAAATCGGGGTGGTAAAGTGAGCAGAAGAATTGTTGCCCTTGCGGGTAATCCGAACGTAGGCAAGAGCACGGTTTTTAACGAGCTTACAAGTATGCACCGCCACACCGGAAACTGGATTGGCAAAACGGTTGACGCGAAGGGAGCGGATTTTTACTATAAATTCAACGATTACACGCTTTACGATTTACCGGGAACATATTCCCTCTCATCCGCTTCGCCCGAGGAGGAAATCGCTGAGGCGTTCATAAAGCGTAACTCCTCAGACTGTATCGTCTGCGTAGTTGATTCAACGATGCTTGAGCGCTCGCTTGTTCTTGTTTATCAGGTGCTGAGCCTTACAGACAAAGCTGTTGTTCTTCTAAACCTTTGCGACGAGGCGCAGAGAAAGGGCATTTTTATTGATTCCGAAAAGCTTGCAAAAAGCCTCGGCGTTCCCGTTGTAAAGGCAACGGCAAGGTCGGGCAAGGGGCTTAACGAATTGCTTGAGCAAATTCATCTTGTAACAACCTGCGCCGTTAAGCCTCAGCCCGAAAGACTTAGCGATAAAGCTGAAATATACGAACGAGCAAAAGCGGTTGCGCGCAATTGCTCAAGCACGTCAAAGCCGTTTAAGCTGAGCGCGCTCGATAAAATAATGCTTGGTAAATTCACCTCGTTTATTTCCATGGCGTTAATATTCGGCATACTGCTTTTTATTACAATACGCCTTTCAAATTATCCGTCAGAGCTGCTTAAAAGCCTTCTTGACAGATTTGAGCTGTTTCTCTCAAGCTCGGCAGAAAACGCAGGCATACCTCAGTTTTTAAACGATATGCTAATTGGCGGAGTTCTTCGCGTTTTATTTTGGGTAGTTTCCGTTATGCTTCCGCCTATGGCGATTTTCTTCCCGCTTTTTGCACTGCTTGAGGATTTCGGCCTGCTGCCGCGAATTGCGTTTAATTTAGACCGCGGCTTTGAAAAATGCTCAGCCTGCGGAAAACAATCCCTCACCTGCTGTATGGGGCTCGGGTGCAATGCGGTCGGCGTGACGGGAGCAAGAATAATTGATTCAAAGCGCGAACGCCTTATCGCGATTATTACAAATTCCTTCATCCCCTGCAACGGAAGGTTTCCGATACTTATTGCAGTAATTTCAATGTTCTTTTCAAAAAGCCCGCTGATGTCTGCAGTCATTTTGCTTGGCTTTCTTGTTATATCTGTTGCGTTTTCAATGCTCGCCTCCTTCATCCTCGGCAAAACGGTGCTCAGGGGCAAGCCTTCTGAGTTCGTTATGGAAATGCCGCCGTATCGGCGCCCGCAGTTCATAAAAACAATTCTTATAAGCGTTAAGGAAAAGGTCGTTTTCGTTCTTCTGAGGGCAGTTGCAGTCGCCGCTCCTGCAGGGCTGATAATCTATCTGCTTGCAAAAATAACTATAAACGGCTCAAGCGTTCTCACAATTATTTCAGGCGCTCTTGACCCGCTCGGAAGGCTTATGGGGCTTGACGGAGTAATACTCCTTGCCTTCCTGCTCGGATTCCCTGCAAACGAAATAGTTATTCCTATTATCCTTATGGGTTATCTTTCCTCCTCTTCTCTTTCCGATTACTCCTCGCTTGATTCTCTGTTTCAGATTCTCAGCGATAACGGCTGGACGGTTAAAACCGCGCTTTGCACCTGCGTTTTTTCAATGTTCCACTTTCCCTGCTCAACAACGCTGATAACAATTTATAAAGAGACAAGAAGCTTAAAATGGACTTTTGTTTCAGTAATTGTCCCATTACTGACCGGCATTATACTATGTATTTTAATAAACATTTTAACATAGAAAAGCCCCTTCTCAGGGGCTTTTTCCTTTAAGTTATTGTACACATTTTGATTTATATATTATAATTTATAAAATATTATTGCAACTTTTAGTAAATGTGATATAATATAATAAAATTCTATACGCGTTTAGCTATTAGCGAATTAACGCGTTAAACTATTTATATCTAAGGAAAGGAAGAATATGAACTCAAAAACAGTATCGTATATTGTAAAGCGTATTTTGCTTTCAATATTCACCGTCTGGGTTGTAATAACGATAACATTTTTCGTTATGCACGCAGTTCCGGGCGGTCCGTTCGTAGGGGAAAAGGCAACAACCCCTGCTGTACAGGCTGCTATGGAGGCTAAATACGGATTAGACAAGCCTCTCTTCGAGCAGTACACAACATATTTGAAAGACATCGTTACGAAATTTGATTTCGGCCCGTCTCTGAAGCAAAGAGGAAGAATGGTAATTGACATTATCGGAGACGGTATGAAAACATCTGCGAAGCTCGGCGTAATTGCCGCAGTTCTCTCAGCAATAGTCGGAATAGTTCTCGGCGCAATTGCCGCGCTCAGGAGAAACAAGCTGATTGACCGAATCATTATGGTAATAACTACAGCGTTCGTTTCAATGCCTTCGTTCATCATGGGCTCGCTGCTTCTGGCGCTTTTTGCAATTAAGCTTCAGATACTCCCCGCAAACGGCTCAACGCCCGCGGGCCTTGTTTTGCCGATTATAACGCTTGCGCTTTATCCTATGGCTTATATAACAAGACTTACCCGTTCATCAATGCTTGATGTTCTAGGCCAGGATTATATCCGAACAGCAAGAGCTAAAGGCGTTTCAGGAACTAAGATTATTTTCGGCCATGCGCTTAAAAATTCTCTTATCCCTGTTCTTACATATTTCGGACCTATGCTTGCGTACATTGTAACAGGTTCGCTTGTAGTTGAGCAGATTTTTGCTGTTCCCGGAATAGGAAGAGCATTTGTAAGCTCAATCACCAACCGCGATTACCCAATGATTATGGGAACAACTATCATCCTCGCGGCGTTAATAGTTATAATGAATTTAATAACAGATATTCTCTACAAGGTCGTTGACCCGAGAATTCAGTTTGAATAAGGAGGGCGAATAATGAAGAAAAAAAGATTCACCTTCCATGTTGACCTTGATATGTTCAATCCTGCATCTGAGAAGGATAAGGAATATATGGTTCAGATGCGCCCGTCATCAACCTTCTTTAAAGACGGCGTAAAACGATTCGTTAAGAATAAAGTTGCTTTTATAAGCCTTATTATAATTGTAATTATTACGGTTGCAAGCATTGTAATTCCTATTTTCTGGCCTTATTCATATGAAGACCAGCTCGGCGTTCAGCCCGGCAAGCTTGTTGACGCTTCATATAACAACCTAAAGCCGTTTGAATTAGGAACAACGGAGCAGAGGCTCAAGGAATCAGGCGAGACAGTTTTTCCGCACATTTTCGGAACAGACGCTGCAGGTCGCGATTATTTCATCAGAGTTATCTACGGAACAAGAGTTTCGCTTGCTGTTGGTTTCTTTGCGAGCA
Organism: uncultured Clostridia bacterium; assembly: GCA_946628455.1. Taxonomy (GTDB): domain Bacteria; phylum Bacillota; class Clostridia; order Oscillospirales; family Acutalibacteraceae; genus Eubacterium_R. The sequence continues at coordinate 19,800 of CAMOWP010000014.1, forward strand.
TTATAGTTTTGATTATCGGAACTCTGATAGGCTCGATATCGGGTTATTTCGGCGGCAAGGTCGATTTGTGGATAATGCGCTTTGTTGATATTATCTACTCCCTGCCCGATATGCTTATGGTTATTCTTCTCTCTGCAGTATTGAAGTTAACCTTGACCCCTGTTATTCAGGGAACAGTTTTAGAAAACATAGGAGCAAATATTATAAGCTTATTTATAGTTTTTGCTCTGCTTTACTGGGTAAGTATGTCAAGGCTTATAAGAGGCCAGATACTTTCCCTTCGTGAGCAGGAATATGTTCTTTCCGCTCAGGCAACGGGCGCAAAGGGAAAATGGATTATTATAAAGCACCTTATACCAAACTGTATAAGCGTTGTAATTATTTCAGCGGCCCTTCAGATTCCGTCTGCAATATTTACGGAAAGCTATCTGTCTTTCCTCGGCCTCGGTGTTAATGCGCCTATGCCGTCGCTCGGTTCGCTTGCGTCTGAAGCTTTAAACGGGCTTACAAGCTATCCTTACAGATTAGTAATTCCTGCAATTATTATCTCCCTGATAGTTCTCAGCTTAAACCTCTTCGGCGACGGTCTCAGAGACGCGTTTGACCCGAAGCTCAATGACTAAGGGGGGTGCAAAAATGGCATTATTAGAAGTAAAAAATCTCAAAACCTCCTTTTTCACCGACGCAGGCGAGGTTAAAGCAGTTAATGATGTTTCGTTTACTCTTGACAGAGGCAAGGTTCTCGGCATAGTCGGCGAATCAGGCTCAGGTAAATCAGTAACCGCATATTCAATTATGCAGATTCTCGCCTCAACGGGTAAAATAGTCGGCGGCTCAGTTAAGCTTGACGGCGAAGAGCTTGTAGGCGCAGACGAAAAGGTTATGAAAACTGTCAGAGGAAACAAGATTTCGATAATCTTCCAGGACCCGATGACATCTCTTAACCCAACTTATACTATAGGCCACCAGCTTATTGAAGCAATTACTCTTCATACAAACCGTGACCGCAAGCAGGCTTATGAAAGAGCGGTTGAGCTTCTTCAGCTTGTTAACATCAATGAGCCTAAGAAGAGAATGAAGCAGTATCCGTTTGAACATTCAGGCGGTATGCGCCAAAGAATTATGATAGCTATGGCGCTTGCTTGCGAACCGGATATTCTTATTGCCGATGAGCCTACAACTGCTCTTGATGTTACAATTCAGGCTCAGATTCTTGAGCTTATGACCGACCTTCAGA
>CAMOWP010000015.1 GCA_946628455.1 uncultured Clostridia bacterium
CCTTTACTAATCAGTACAAGGTTCGGATATATACCGTTTGGTGACCCGGACGGGATTTGAACCCGTGTTACCGCCGTGAAAGGGCGGTGTCTTGACCACTTGACCACCGGGCCGATGGTGGCTTTAACTGGATTCGAACCAGTGACACTCCGGGTATGAACCGAATGCTCTAGCCAACTGAGCTATAAAGCCATTTCAAATGCAAGAGAGATTATAATATATAAACTCCGAATTGTCAAGACTTTTTAAAAATAATTATTTCTCAGGCGTTTTTGCATAGTATGTATAGTATGTATAGTAATTAATAATATTGAGTTAGGGTAAAATCAATATAATTTTGTTGCTTAAAATTGAAGATTTTGTACAAATATTACCTGTTCACAAAAAATTTACATTTTTTTCAAAAAAGCCTTGACATTATAATAATTTAGGTATATTATTTTACGGTAAATATACTAAACAGATATATTAAGTTTAGTAACTGGAGGATCCATTATGAAGAAAATGAACAAGAAATTAATTTCGGTATTGCTTGCCGTAATGCTTGTTTTTTCAACCATGCCTTTCGGCGGATTGACAGCACAGGCAGACGATTTAAGCGATGCGAAAACAGCGTACCTCAGCAAGGTATCGCAGATGTATGCCTATGACGGCAACGGCAACGGAAAGCTTTACAAAAACGCGCTTCCTGCTTACCTTGCATATGTTGAGGCGTGCAAGGACGGCGCAGGCGCAGATGAAGCAGCGGCGCTTGTCAGCGCAACTAACGCTATGGAGGAGTTCACTCCTTATACCGGCGGCGTTGACGTAAAGATTAACGGCAGCACGGGAAGCTACAGCTCAAACGTTGTTTATTCCGAAGAAATAAGCAATATTCAGTACACAGCTGCTTCTCACGGCTATATCTACTACGTTGGCGGCCTGTTTGATTCACTTAAGTACGGCAGTGATTGGTTTATTTATCAGCCGAGCGCAGTAGTTCTTTATGACGGCAAGACGGACGCTAAGGTTCCCGTTGTATTTGCTGAGCAGGAAAACGAAGGCAGATACGATTTCAGATTCGGCTTTGTTTCCGAAACAGGTGGCAGACTCGCAGACGACTGGCGCGGCCACAGCACCTCTCCGCGTGACGGAACAAGCCAGAACGTAAACATTACCTGGCCTTCAAGCACGACGTACCTTGTTCCTAAGGACAGCTCTGACGAAAGCCGTTACTGGGACGCTGCTGACTCAAGCAGCGAAGCAGGCGGTCACGGCACTTACTCAGATTTCTACAACTTTAAAAACTCGCTCAAGTTCACAGTTGATAACGGAGCAAGCTATGTTGATATTACAGACAAGAACGCTTATAAGGGCATTGCAAACTATAAGAAATACAGCAAGTTTGAATGGAACGTTAAGGCATACTGGGGTAACCTTGTAACAGGTAACGAGCACCTTTCACAGGGTAACAACACAATCTACACAAGTAACCCTGTTTACGTTATTAACTACAAGAAGCTTCTCGACAAGATTACACAGACAGTAAACACAAAGAAGGACACTTACCTTGTTGACGGCGACAGCTTCCAGAGCGGTAACTCGGTTGGCTATTTCGGAACCTTTGATTCTGTTTTAGGTCTTGATTTTACCGATACAAGCGTTTACGACTATGCTGCAGATACAGAGACTGCTGTTCAGAAGGCAGGCCTTGCAATTGACGACGGCTGTAACGACCTTGATGCTATTTCAAGTACGGCTGCAGCAATGTCAAGCATAGTTTCAAACATCAACAAGTACGAGGCGATGATGGCTGAAAATCCGTACAGATACAATCTTGCGGAAACCTATAAGCTTTATATCAAGGCTAAGGAATGCTTTGACGCATTCGTTTTCGGTCAGAAGAATGACCCTGATACCGACGCCGATTTCCTCAGCTACGTTGCAACAGTTGCTAACGAATTTGACACGGCAATTTCTTCATACAGCACCTTCGCAAGCTATACGGAGGACGCACAGGGAAATAAGACCTACACGGCTGACCCGTTAGAGGGTAATTACACTCCTGACGAAAACGAAAGGATTTTTGAAAACGATACAAACGGCGGAACAACAGGTCTTGCAGTTTATAAGAATTCAGGCGCAATGACCAACGTTCTCTATTATCCTACAGTTACAAGAGCAAACGGTGTAAGAGCTGAAACCGATACGGTTGGCGGAAGCAACCACACTTATACTGTTGACGGACGTTCAATGCCTTTCAACGGTGACGGCGACGGTACGAACCACTTTACAATTTACTATCCCGCTGAAACAGTTCTTCTCTATAACGGCAACAAGGCGCCTTCATTCCCCGTTATGGCGACTATCAGAAACGCGCACTCAAGCGGCGGTGTTGAAAACTATACTACGGCAGCTTATCCTACTGACAGCACAACGCTTTACAACCTTTCATCAAGATATCTCGGTAACGTTGCAGGTTATGAGAGTCACGACGGAAAAGGCGACGGATATTATCCGTATCTTTCAAGCTATAATACTCAAAGCAGCACAAAGGGACCGCACGCTCCCGCAGAGAGCGCAAACTTCAATATCAAGACTTTTGCAAGCAGATATACCTATGAAAGCCAGTATGCAACAAACAACAAGTACTGGAAGGGTGTTTATACAGAAAACGACAAGAACAACCTTCCGCTTAACTGGATTGATACCTGGAACACAGTAACAAGCGGTATTTCGGGAAGCGGCGCAATTTACGGCTCGCCTACAGAGTGGTGGAGCAGATATTATGACCTCAAGGCTGACGATAACCACGGAAAGGCTGAAATCGCTCTCGCTTCATCAGCTCTTGAATTAGTTGCTAACCCGTTCGCAGGAAAGGTTGCAGGCGACAACGGTTACTACACAGCAAACTATGCAGGACCTAACTGGTACCACTCATGGCAGGAAGTAAGATTTACAACCGACCTTAACGTTGAGGTTATGCTTGATAAGGGCGGCTCAAACATCCGCGTTCTCAACGTTGTTCCTGCACAGGAAGCTAAGCAGGACCTTCTTGATAACAATTCAGTTCAGGATATTCTTAACGCAATATTCCAGTACGATAAGGATTCGGCAGACGTAGTCAAGTTCCTTACAGCGCTTGACGCAGTAGGTTCCTTCAACCCGAACAATGAAAAGTACAAATACGGTCAGACGGTAAGCGGTGACGTTGAATACAGCACAAACGCAGGTATCGAGCAGGCTTGTAAGGATATGGCGGCAATGCAGCAGAGCGTTACTGACGCACTTAATTACATTGACGAAAGCGAAACATCAGACAACCCGACAGTTGACGACAATAAGGTAAACAAGCCGACTGACAAGGAATCAAAGTCAACAGATACAACTGACCCGGGCGACGGCTGGTACGGCGACCTTCGTACAGCACTTCTCAACCCGCTTGAGCCTGACGCTTGCACAGATGACGACGCTTATGCAACATATAAGGCAGTTCTCGACAAAGCACAGGACGCAGTTTCTTATTCGGCAATGTCAAAGATTAACGGTGAAGCAGGTTCTGACTACGCTTCAACTTATAACGATGAAACAATTCAGGATATCGCTGAGGAGCTTGTTGCAGCAACCGAAACCTTCAAGAACGCACCCGCTAAGCACGCATATCTTTATGAAGACGAGAACGCTGAGCAAATAGCAACATGGGATTGCACGGCAAATGCTTCTCACGTTCATGCTACGGCAGATATGAGCGCATATAATGAGCTTGCAATCGCTTATGACACTATCGACGTTGAAGAGGGCTATGACGCTGAGTCTGAAGCTGCAATGAAGACAGCCAAGACTGAAAGCTTTGACCCTGTAAAGACGGTTGCAACCGCAAAGGGACAGACGCCGCAGGATTACGTTGACGACGGCGTTATCGACCTTCTCGAGGCAATCAACACTGCTGCTGAGCAGCAGCAGGGCGAAGATTCTCACCTCAGCTCTTACAACGTAACATTTAAGGTTGTTCTTGACGGAACAGAGTATGACGTTCCTTCACAGTCGGGAACATACGTATACGGCGCTAAGCCGACCTTCAATGCTGAAAGCTGTATGGAATACCTTATGAGCAACGGCAAGTGCTTCAAGTGGACCGTAACAACCACAGGCGGCGTTGAGCAGACAATGTATCACGTAGCAGGCACTCTTTCATGTATGATTCAGAGAGACTGCACAATCAAGGCTTACGCAACAACAGAGCCGACGGCAAACCAGATGAAGGTTACAGTTTGCGGACCTACAGGCGCAGCGCTCTACACCTTCAACGCTGATAAGACAGCCGCAATCAATTTCGGCACAGCTGATTCAAACGGAAATATCGTTGTTACAATCGGCGGTAAGAGCTATACAGTTAACTCAACATCAGCTTATAAGAACACAGCATGGACAATCGGCTCAAAGGCAAATGAGGACAGATATTCAGGCGAAAGCGAAGACTACACAGTTGAAAAGCTCGCTCAGAGCCTCAATAAGAAAGAGCTTATTATCTATCCTGTAACCGAGCTTCAGGCAACCAAGACCTACACAATTTCAGCACTTGGCGACACAGCTGCAACAATCAATCTTAACGGCGCTGACCAGGAGGGTACATCTGTTTCGGGCGTTAAGTATGATGACAGAGTAAGAGTAACTTACACTGAGGACGCAACAAAGGGTACGCTTTACGGCCTCGTTATCAACGAAGCTGAGCTTGCAGGCGGAACTGTTGCAAGATATGTTCCGATTTCATACGGCAACAATTATGCATTCCACGCAAACAGCCAGATTAACTTCTATCCGCTTTACGTTAAGACGGTTGTTTCAAGCGGTATGGAGACCAAGGTTTACTATGTTGACGACGAAAACGATACGAGAATAACAAGCGCAGAAACGCTTTACCGTCTGCAGCATCACCTTCCGTTCGTTATCAATATGTTTGACACTCAGAACGTAAGCGGAAAGTACATCTTCAGGTCGCTCTTTACCGCAAACCTTCCGAGCGACGTCAAGATAACCGAGCACGGCAGAGTTAATTTCTCAACAACAGACCAGGCTGCAGCCGAAGCACTTGAGGTAACCGAGAAGGATTGCGTAATAGGCTGGAGCAAGGAGTACAACGGCAAGACATATTCAACATCATATAAGGCTGCAAGCTCTTATGATAACGAATCGCATCAGTATTCCTTCCGCAGCACAGTTCCTTCAAGCGGCTTCAAGTTCGTAATCGCAAGAGGCTACGTTAAGTACGAATACAACTTCACTCAGGAAGAAAAAGACGCAGACGGAAACGTAATCAAAACCGTTTCTGCTCCGATTGAGGCTGTTGAGTACGGACGTGCAGACACATATTATTATCCCTCTAACTAATCGGGAATAAATTACAGGAGGGAGAGATAGTATGATTAAGTATAATGAATTAAATGATAAAAAAGAATATTTGGCACCGTCCTATGAAATAGAGTTCTTCTCAATTCAGAACATCCTCACCGTTTCAGGCTCGCAGGATGACCACGAGGAGGACGACGATGACGATAACACAGGCGACGACCAGAACAGTCAGAACAACGCCGAGAACTACGACCAGGACGGAAAGATATTCTGATTAACAAAAACAACCCCGCTGAGAAAAATCTCAGCGGGGTTTTGCTATGCGTAGTGTTATTCGTTGTTTTTCTTTGTTACAATCGCCGTCTGAATAATGTGGTTTTTAACTGTTTTAACTCTGATATAAAGGTCGTCGGTTTCGCAGGTGAAAGCCTTGTTATCGCTCGGAATTGCCTCAATTATCGAGCAGACATAGCCGTTAAAGGTATCCCAGTCCTCGCTCATAAGGTTGAGCCCGAGCGCCTCGGAAACCTCGTCAATCGGCGCGCTGCCCTGAATTTTCCAGCTGTCGTCTGAAAGGGGCTGAATATCGTTTACAATATTTCCGTCGTCAACGTCGTAAAAATCTCCTACTATCGCTTCCATAAGGTCGTGAAGAGTGATAACTCCTTCAAAGCCGCCGTATTCGTCAATGATAACCGCAAAGTAATTTCTTACCGCCTTCATCCTTGAAAAAAGAACGTTTGATTTCATTCCGCACGGAGCGTAAAGCGGCTCCTCAAGCGCGTTTGTAAGAACTCTGTTTTTAGTTTTATTCTTGAGTCTGAAATAGTCCTTTGTATTAAGAATTCCGATTATGTTTTCGTTTCTGTCCTTGAAAACGGGGTAGAACGAATGATGCGTTTCGTTTATGATTTTATCCCAGTTCTCAAGGCTGTCGTCAGCGTCGAGAATATCAACGTCAATTCTGTGGGTGCAGATTTGCTCAATCGTTGTGTCATTGAGCTCAAAAACGTTCTGAATTATCTCGTTTTCGTATTCCTTGATTGTGCCCTGCTCGCTGCCCTGGGCAAGGAGCATTCTTATTTCCTCCTCGGTTACTCTGTCGTCATTTTCGTTTGGATTTATTCCGAAAACGCGCAGAACAACGTTAGTTGAAACGGTGAGCACAAATACAATCGGCCTGAAAACAACAGAAACGCCGTAAAGCATATTTGACATACCGAGCGCCATTTTTTCAGCCCTGTTCATTGCGATTCGCTTGGGAACAAGCTCGCCGAAAACAAGGTTGAAATACGCAAGGATTATTGTAATAACGATAACGGTAACAGTTCTGAGTGTTCCCTCGTTAATTGAGGCACCCGACTTCATTATTGCCTTAACAATCGGGTCGGCAAAGCTGTCTGCCGCAAACGCACTGCTTAAAAGCCCGGCAAGCGTTATCGCAACCTGAATAGTTGCGAGAAAACGCGAAGGCTGCTCAACAAGCCTTGAAAGGCGTATTGCGCGCTTGTTTCCCTCGCTTGTAAGCTGCCTGAGCCGCGCGTCGTTCATTGATATAACGGCAATTTCCGCGCTTGCAAAAACGGCGTTTAAAAATATCAGAATTATCAGTAAAATTATTTTTCCTATCATTTCTGTCTCCGAAGAAAAAGATTTCAAACATATTTTAGCAATTCGGCTTTGTGTTGTCAATGGTAAGAGTAGCGCTTATATAAATTTAAAACAATCATAATTTAAATCTCTTAATTTGACTTTATATAATATATATGCTATACTTTAATTTGATGTAATTTAACTAATTGTAACAGGACGGAGAAAAAATGGTAGGTGTAATATTAGCCGCAGGGCACGGAAAAAGGCTTGCTGCAGAGCTCGGAATAGAGCAGTGTAAATCTCTTCTTTCTTTAGAGGGGAAGAAGCTTATTGACTATTCACTTGAAAATCTTTCACTGCTCGGAGTAGATATGATTTATATTGTTGTAGGCAAGTATGCTGAGGACGTTATGCGCGCTGTAGGAGACAGCTATAACGGAATTCCCGTGTCATATCTTATTCAGAAAAAGCCGCTTGGCATCATTAACGCGCTTATGGTTTCCCTGCCGCATATTAATGATGAAACAGCAATTCAGCTCGGCGACGAGGTGTTTATTGCAAACCGTTCTGTTGAGCTTCGTAAGGAATGGGAAAAAAGAGACGTTGACTTTTTCTGCGGTATAGTAAACGAGGATAATGAAAAGAGCATTAAAGAGAATTACTCAGTCAGTGTGGACGGTAATATGAAGCTTATTTCATGCGTTGAAAAGCCAACGGAGATTATAAATAATTATAAGGGAACAGGCTACTGTATTTTCTCAAAGGATTGCATTGAGCTTTTCAGAAACTGCTACGGAAAAGAGCTTAATGAAACCGCTAATTTATGCGACTATATGAACGTTCTTGTTAAAAACGGAAAGAGCGGAGAATGCGTGAACGTAGCCCGTCAGGAGGTTAACGTAAACACGATTTACGATTTCGAGTATGCAAGGGAGCTGATTAAGGAATTATGAGTGCCAATGAAAAGGGCAGGGTAATGCTTATATATCCTCCCGGAAGGCTTTATCAGCGCAGCGAGGACAGAGCTCAGTGCAACATTGACGAATCCGCCGTAACAACGGTAAGGGCGTGCAATGACCTCGGTTATGCCGCTTCCGTTTTAAGAAACCGCGGATATGAAGTTTTCCTGCGCGATTATCAGACAGAGCTTGCAAGCATTAACGACGTTGCAAAAGATATTGAAAGCTTTAAACCCAATATGCTGTTTATGAGCATAACGAACGCAACGATTATTGAGGACCTTGCATTTATTAAACAACTGAAAAACGATTACAGCTTTATAACCGTTTTAAAAGGCGCGATATTTTTCAATGCAGATAATAAGCTGTTTGACGAGCTCGATATAACAGAAGCCGATTATCTTATCGGCGGCGAAGAGGAGTTTATAATCGGACCTCTTGCAGACTGCGTGCTTTGCGGCGAGGGCGATATCGCCTCGATTTCGGGCATTTTTTATAAGAACGAAGAGGGTAAGTTCATCAAAACTGATTTCAGCTGCTGGAACAGCGACCTTGATTCGCTTCCGTTCCCTGCAAGAGACCTTATGAAAAACTCGCTTTATATCCGTCCCGATACGAAGGAGCCTCTCGCAACGATTTCTGTTTCAAGAGGCTGCCCTTCAAGGTGTACTTACTGCCTTACCCCTATTATCTCGGGAAAGAAGCTGCGCAAGAGAAGCACGGAAAACGTTTTTGCCGAGGTTGAGGAGTGCTATAAAAAGTATTCAATAAGAAACTTTTTCTTCAAGGCGGACACCTTTACTTATGATAATAAGTGGGCAATTGAGCTTTGTGACAGAATTATAAATTCCGACCTTAACGGAAAAATTGAATTTACCGTTAACGCAAGAGTTGATACATTATCCGAAGAGCTTCTCAGAAAGCTTAAGCAGGCTGGCTGCTTTATGATAGTAGTAGGCTTTGAAAGCGGAAACGATGAAACGCTGAAACGTATCCGGAAGGGGACAACTGCTCAGATGAACCTTGAAGCGGCAAGGATGATTAAAAAAGCAAAAATCCCGTACTGCGGCTGCTTTATGATAGGCTTTCCGTGGGAGAGCGAAGAGGATATAAAAAAATCGCTTAAATCAATTTTTAAGCTTAATCCCGATTTTATCGAAATTCATATCGCTATGCCGTATTACGGAACGAAGCTTTACAGCGAATGCGAGGAGGCGGGAACAATCAGCGCTTCTGCCTTCGGCGCAGATTATTTCACGCCGAACACAACGGGAACACAGAGCGTGAGCATTGATAAGGTTATAAAATTCAAGAAAAAATACAACCTGATGTTTTATTTAAGACCGAATTATATTGCGGTTAAGGTTTTTGACGCACTCAGAAATCCGAGAATTCTTCTCAGTTATTTTGAGCACGGAATGAAACTCTTAAGGAAGAACATATAGCAAACTATAATTTTTTAACTTGGGAAATGAAAAAATGAAAGTACTATTAATTAATCCGTCAACAGGATATTATAACAGAGCGCTTTTCAATCCGCTTGGAATGCTCTCAATAGGCTCGCATTTAAAGCGTATCGGCCACGAGGTCAAGCTTGTTGACAGATGCGTTGAGCTTAGCAATATCCATAAGTTGCTTGACGATTTTAAGCCTGATATTTTAGGCGTTTCCCTGATGAGCTCAAGAGGACTCAAAGACGCACTGAAAATATCAAAGGTTGCTCACAACAGGGGAATACCCGTTGCGTGGGGCGGCGCAATGCCTTCAATTCAGATTAATGAATGCATGGAATGTGAATACGTTGATTATGTTATGTACAGCGAAGGTGAATTCACTTTTGAGGAGCTTCTTGAGGTATTGGAAGGCAAGCGCGATAAGAGCACCGTTTTAAGCCTTTGCTATAAGGAAAACGGAAAGATAATCAGAAATCCCGACAGACCGTTTGCAGATTTAAAGGATATGCCTATATCCGATTTTTCGCTTATTGACCCTGAAAAATATATGCAGGAATATCTTGGCTGCAAGCGTATGATGTATCTTTATTCTTCAAAGGGCTGTCCGTATAACTGCGCCTTTTGTACGAATAAGTGCTTCCACCGCTGTCAGCACAGAAAACGTCCTAATGAATACGTTATTGAAGAAATCAAATATCTCGTTGATAACTACGGACTTGACGGAGTATACTTCTCAGACGAGCAATGGGTAATCAGGAAAGAGGATGCGTGGGATTTCTGCCGCCAGCTGGAGGAAAACGATATTCATATTCATTTCGGTATTCAGACGAGAATCGGAATTTTCTCCAAAGAGGACTTTCAGCGCATGTATGACGCAGGTCTTCGCTGGGCACTTTTCGGAATTGAAACGGGAAGCGAAAGCGTTAAAAAGAGAATTAACAAACAGATTGACTATAATAAAGTTGTACCTACCTTTGAGGCTTTAAGAGAAATAGGCATAACCTCGGTTGCAACCTTTATTATAGGTTACCCCGGTGAAACGGTTGAAGAGGTAAGGGATACTGTTCATATGCAGATGAACTGCCCTGCAAACCTTACTCCCGTTTTCCATTTTAACCCGTTCCCCGGAACGAAGCTCTATGACGAGGTAATGGAAAAGGGAACATACAAACCGCCTAAATCTCTTAAAGAGCTCGGAAAATATATTCCGATTGAAACGATTGACCAGAATGTGTCAAATGTGCCTACAAGAGATTTAAAGGTTATACGAAACTGTGCAAACTGGCGCGCCTTTTCAAAGAAGGACGCAATTCAGAACGATAAGCCGTTTGAATTTGCAATAAACACAATTAAAAGCGGCCTTCACGCTATTTCTCAGAAGGGGCCGATATTCTTTATGATAGACGGCTTTACCGCGCTCAGAGAGTTTACGTACACCTTCTGGTATTCACACGCTTATCCTAAGATAAGGAAGAAATACGATATAGAATTATGATGGATTATAAAAAATTAATTTCCGTTGTTGTTCCTGTTTACAATGAGGCAAAAAACCTTGACGAGCTATACAGAAGAACTACCGATGTTATGCAGTCGCTGAGCGATTATAATTATGAGATAGTTCTTTTTGACGATGGCTCAACCGACTCGTCAAGGGATAAAATTGAAGAGCTTTGCAGCAGGGATTCTCACGTAAAAGCAGTATTTTACAGCAGGAATTTCGGCTATTCAAAAAGCATTTATTACGCCGTGCAGCAGGCTAAGGGCGACTGCGCGGTGCTTCTTCATGCCGATTTACAGAATCCGCCCGAGGTTATTCCCGAGCTTGTTGAAAAGTGGGAAAACGGAGCGAAAAACGTTCTCGGTATAAAAAACAAAAGCAGGGAAAATGCGTTTATGTATTTTCTCAGAACGCTTACCTACTGGATAATGAACCATATTTTCAAAATGCGGCTTATCCCTCACGCAACTGAATTCGAGCTGCTTGACAAGAGCTTTATCGATATGCTTAAATCAAGCAATTTCAAAAACCCGTTTCTTCGCGGAATTATTGCCGATTATGCAGCCAATGTTGATTATGTTTATTATACTCAGGACAAGCGCAACGAAGGCAAATCCCATTTCAATATAAGTAAGTATTATGACTTTGCCGTTTGCGGAATAGTCAATATGTCAAAGGTATTGCCGCGAAGGCTGCTTTGCTTTTCGCTCATTATGCTTTTTATCTGCATTCTTGAATTTTTCATAGGGTTTATTCCGGGTGCGGTTAAGCATACCATAACCGATATTGCAACTGCGCTCGTTATAAGGCTTATCTTTTTTGCTGTTTCAGTCGGTATGACATTTACTTCCATTCTTTTTGAATATATTATTTCGCTTGCCTCGTCCGCTGACGACAAGCCTGTGGTAACAGAGGAAAAACGAATTAACTACTAAGCGGAGGATTGTTTTGGAACGCTTAAAGACGATTGACAAAAGGTATCCCGCAATTAAATATTTCGTATTGTTTTTCGTGTATCTGATGCTTGTAAATACAACGTATGTTGCAGAGTTCAAGCCCTGGAACATCAGCGTTGTAACATTAAGCTATCATATGACGGATTATAAGCTCGGTTTTACCTCAACCTTTATTATAGGCGAAATCTATCATCTGTTATTTAAAAAGGTAAATCCGCAGCAGGTTGCGATTTATGAAAGCGTAATTTTAATTGCGCTTTTTGTCATAACCTCGATTGTGCTTGCAAAAATTGTTTCGTCCTATAAGGAAAAAACAGACAGGAAATATCTTGCAATATTTTTTATCTTCTTTTTAACTGGTCCGTGCAGCTTTTCAATTTTTGTAACGCAGCTCGGTATGATAGATATTTATATTGTAATTTTTGCGCTGGCGGGACTCCTTTGCCTGAAAAACAAATACTTAAAATTCGGAATTCCGTTTATCTGCATTCTGCTTCTTTTAGTTCATCTCTCAACGCTTTTTACCGCTATATTCTTACTCTGGCTGCTGCTTCTCTATCTCATTGCAGACACATACGATAAAAAGCAGAAGAAAACGTATATTGTAATTCTGATTGTTTCAATAATTGTAACGGGAGGCTTTGTCGTTTATCTTTCGTTAACCTCTACCTCAAACCTCACTTATGACCTTGAAGGCTTTGTAAAAGAATTTCACCGCCGCTATCAGGAGAACGGCTGCGAGGAATTATATTACGATATGTATCATAGAGAGCGCTTTTACGATGACTACGTTGTAAACGGTAAAAACTGGAAGCAAGCGTATCCGATTGAATACTTTATGCCAAAGCTCGCTGATAAAATCCCAGGTTTTATCGCCTCGCCTTTAGCGTATCTTCTTTCTGAGATTAAGTATAATATCAAAATGTTTACCCTTTTGGATGTATTTCTTGCGCTTCTCATAGTTGTTTTTTTAATAACTCTTCCGATGATAATATTCTTCTTAAAGCTGTGGATTCGTCTTTTCAAGGCAACAGATAACAAGCTTAAAAGATTCGTATATCTTTTAATGATGGCGTCTCTGTTTTTGCCAACGACAATCGGAATGCTGTTTTCAATCGATTCCAACAGATGGGCAGTTTTTGCAATTCTGATTAATTTCTCAGCATATTTATTCATAGTTAAAAAGGAAGAAATCGCAAAGAATCTCGCAGTTTCAATGCTTTCCAAGATTAAACCGCAATATCTTATAGCGTATCTTGTAGCGAGCGCATTATTTGTGCCTCATCCGTATTTCTTTTCATTTTCAGCACTGTCATAAAACCCGAAGGTGAAATAATTTGGAAAAAATAAGAAGGCTTGACGCCTCAAAGCCTCAAATTAAATATTTTCTGATATTCTTCTCTTATCTGACTTTATATAACTGGGCTTACGGGCACAGCTTCAGAAAATGGGAGGTATATGAGATAACCTATTCTCATTTTATTGTTGATTTTAAAATGGGATTTCTCTCCTCGCTTTTTGTCGGCGACGTTTATCATAAGCTTTTCGGCGGAAAGGTATTACTGAATCAGGTTACCGCATTTAACAATGTAATCGTCTTTTTCATTTTTATTGCAACGGCGTATATGCTCTCAAAGCTTATCGTGTCCGTTGAAAAAAAGAGCGAGAGAAAAAGCCTTTTTATTCTGATAATGTTCTTTATTTCAGGACCTTGCAGCTATTCTGTTTACACAAGGCAGCTCGGAATGCTCGATATGTATATCGTGTTATTTGCCGTTCTTATGGTTATTGCGGTTAAAAACAAGTATCTGAGATACAGCATTCCCGTTTTATGCGCCCTTGTGCTTCTCGTTCATATGTCGTCCTTCGTTTCGGCAGTTTTCTTTATAATCGTACTTCTTCTTTACAAGATTGCCGTAACCAATGATAAAAAGGAACGGAAAAAATGGTGTGCGGTTCTGATTGCAACTCTTGTTGTTTCAATAGGCTTCAGCTACTATCTTGTTTCAACAACCGAATCAAATCTCGTTTACGATATGGACGGCTTCCAGAAGGAAATGAGAAGGCGTTACGATGAAAACGGAATGCACGACCAGTACTACGACATCTATTATCTCTCAAGATTTTACGATATCTATATCTGGCACGGCGAAAGCCTGAAAATTCAGTATCCGCTTGATTACTTTATGCCGCACCTTGCGCATATCTTCCCCGAAAAAATAGGAGCCGCGCTTGCAGGCGTGCTCTCGGATATAAAATTCAATTTCGGTTTATATACCCTTCACGATAATATACCTGTGCTCTATGTTCTCGTCCCGATACTGATTATGCCGTTTCTGGTATTCTTCATCGGACTTTGGGTGTATATGTTCAGAAAATCGAGCTCAAAGCTTGAAAAGCTTGTTTATATTCTTTTCATCATTATGCTCTTCGCGTCGGTTATATTCGGTATGATGTTTTCAACCGATACGCTCAGATGGTACACTCTTTCAATTCTTGCAAGCTTCGCCTCGCTGTTTTTCGTATATAAGCAAAGCAGCGAAGCAAGAGTGTGGATAACAAAAAAGATTTTGAGCATCAACATAGTTTATATAGCTGCGTATTTTACTGTTTACTCAGCTTTCGCTCTTGACGCATATAACGGATAGGAGATTGGTTTATATGAAAAAATCAACAGTCAAGGATATTTTAAAATCAATATTTTTCTCGGTATTTCTTGTTTTCGTTGTTTATATAAACAGATTCTTTATTGCCGCTCCTGACAGCATTATAGAATACTTTACGACTACTCCCGATATTCTTCTTGAATATTCAACCCTCGGCGCAGGAATGCTCGGAATACTGCTGTCCTTTGCAATTGGCAATAAAGCGGTATCGCTGTTTTTATGCTATCTTTTAAGCGCGGCTGCAATAGTTATTTCGCCGATGTCGATTTATCTTATTCTTCCGCTGACCGTTGCGTTTTGTGGCGCGAGATTTGACGTTTTCAAGCTCAAAAACAAGAGCGATAAATATTTTGTTTCAATGATTTTCTCGCTTGATATTTTTGCGTTTCTCACGGGTATTCTTACGAAAAATCTCTCAATTCTTCTGATTGAATATTTCGTACCAGAAACAACGTTTAAGGTTATAGCTGCCTTTGCAGTTTCACTTTTAATCTTTTTGATTTCAATTCCGATTCTGAAAAAATCCATTCCCGAATCAAGCAAAAAAGCCGAAGTGGCAATGATGACCATAATGCTTATCGGAATTGTTCTGTGCGGAATTTCAGTTCTATCCTTCGGAACTTACAGAAATTTCACCGAAAAAGAATTTGTTTCAATGCTCGGATATATTATTTTAGCTCTGTACATTTTAAGAAAATCCGATGCTGCTAAAAAGATTACTAATATAATATCGTGGTAAAATATGGAATTTTACGATTTATTCAGAGACCTTATCGGATATATCCCGAAAAGGCTCGGCTTTGTCAGCGATTTCTTTTATGAAGCGCTTCCGTTAGTGCTTATAGCGAGTGCGCTTTTTATGGCGTTTTTCGGGCTGAAATATCTTTCACTGTGGAATGGAGTTACCTTCTTCTTTCTCGGCTTAACACTTTCGGCTGACGTTCTGCTTCCAAAAAGAAATCTGAGCGATATCACCTACTGGAGCCTGCTTGCGCTGTGCCTGATTATCGGCGTGCTGTGCGCAGTCTTTTCAAAATATCTTTTCCGCCTGCAGCTTGTGCTTACAACGTTTCTTGTAACGTGGGCGGCGCTGCCGTCATATATAACCTTTTTCGGAGACACCTTTGCGCGGACCGTCAGCGCAATCGTTGCGCTTGCGCTTGCGTTTTTAACTGTTAAATATAAGTATCTGATTCTGCTTTTTACAACCTCCTTCAGCGGCTCGTTTATCCTCTGGGGAGTTATTGAGGACAGATACGGCGTTCCATATAAAACAGCGCTTGCAATTCTTATGGGAATTGCCGCTTCAGCATTTCAGGTTTATTTCAACCGCGAGCAGCTTAGGGAGACGTATAAGGACGTTAAGAGAAAATATAAAATCACAAAGAAAACAAGTGAAAAGGCGTATCACGAGCTTCAGGACGCTCACGAGCACCATGAGGTTGTAAAGCATTATGACCTTCTTATTGACGAGGGTAACGACCCCGTTACTGACCCCGAGGAGCTCAGGGAATATATGGACGGCTACGATGGCGAAACGTTCCTTGAATGCCTTGAGCTTGACAAAAGCAAAAGCGTGCTTGAAATAGGCGTAGGAACGGGCAGGCTCGCGCTTAAAACCGCGCCGCTGTGTAAAAGCCTTACGGGCATTGATATTTCACCAAAGACGGTTGAAAGAGCGGCTGAAAACCTCAGCAACTTTGAAAACGTAAAACTTGTGTGCGGTGATTTCAATTCGTCAAAATTCAAGGGAAGCTACGACATTATCTATTCCTCCCTTACCTTTATGCATTTTATTGATAAGCAGAAAACAATCAATAAAATCGCTTCTATGCTCAACACGGGCGGAAGGGTTGTTCTTTCAATTGATAAGGATAAGAGTAAATACATAGATTACAAAACCCGCAAGCTCAGGGTTTATCCCGACTCCGCGGAAAACATTATAACCTGTCTTGAAAACGCAAAGCTTAACGATATTCATAAATATGACGTTCAGCGCGCGGTGATAATAACGGCAAAACAACTTAACCGAAACAACAGTAGTGAGGAGTGATTGCAGTGAAAAAAATAATCAGTTTATTAATTGCGGCAGTGATGCTTTTTGTCAGTATGCCTGCAGTTAACGCTTTTGCTGAGGATAAGGAATACAGCGGAAGCTATGAGGACAAGATGACATGGGAATACGATACGGAGTCAAAAACGCTGAAAATCAATTGCGACGGCCCGCTTGATTTCCCGTATAATATGAAATATGAGTATTTTTGGGATATGGGCGAAGAGCAGAAAATGCTTATCTATAAGGAGTATCCCTGGTTTGTAAACGGCTTTGCAAGCCAGGTTGAGCATGTTGAGCTGAGCGGAAACGTAACAGAAATCGGAGATTATGTTTTTTATAAATTCTATAAGCTTCAGGAAATCAATATTCCCGAAACTGTTACAAGAATCGGCGTTGACGCTTATTATGACGCTGACAGCATTACCGAACTTGTTATTCCCGACAGCGTTACGGAAATAGACACGGCAGCCTTCTCAAGTATGTACCGCCTTGAAAGCGTTAAGATGAGCAGCAACCTTAAAAAGCTCGGCGGCTATGCCTTCTCAATGGACTGGGTGCTGACTGATTTAAAACTCCCCTCGGGTATAACGGAGATGGGTCCGCGGATTCTCGGCACGGATTTTTCAAAGCCGTGTAAAAATAATATCGCGGAGCTTGAGGATTCCGTTCTTTATTCAGGCGAATACGCGCTGGCGTTTGCAGGAAACACAAAGGACGTTACCGTCAGAGACGGAACTGTTCTCATAGCAGATGACTTTTTCGGCTTTTCAAGCTCGAAGCCAACCTCAATAACGCTTCCCGATACATTAAAATACATTGGCGAAACGGCATTCAGATATTCTGACATAAAGAGCCTTACTCTGCCGGAAAGCGTTGAGAAAATAGGCAAGGAAGCGTTTATGAATTCTCAGCTTGAAAGCATAAACATTCCCGAAAAGGTAACTGAAATTAACAGCAGGCTGTTTGCAAACTCAAAGCTTCAGAGCATTTCGCTTCATAAGAATATAACGAGAGTTTCCGCAGACGCGTTCGATAACTCGGAGCTGAAGGCAATAACGGTTGACAAAGCAAATCCGAATTATTGCTCAGCAGACGGCGTTCTTTTCAACAGGAAAAAAACAAGCCTTATCGTTTATCCCAAAGCTAAGGAAGGCAAGCACTATAACATCCCCGAAACGGTAACCACGCTTTATACGGACTTTAGCGGAAAGCTCGAAACGGTCGCTTTTCCGAAGAGCATTAAAAACTGCTATAAGCGCGTGCTTAAGAAGATTTACTATTTCGGAACGGAGGAGGAATTTGCAAAAATCAATATTCCTCAATCCTACAACTATTGGGAAAAAATGACCGTAAAATGCTGCAAGGCTAAGCTTTCCGCAACAAGATACCTTTATAACAAGAAGGTGCACACCCCGAAAATCAAGGTTTATGACGCAGCGGGCAACCGCCTCAGGGAGAAAAAGGATTACACCGTAACCCTCCCGAAGGGAAGAAAGAAAATCGGCGTTTACACCGTAAAGGTTAAGCTTAAGGGCAAGTTCAAAGGAAGCTTCAAGCTTGTTTACAGAATAGTTCCTAGGGGAACGGAAATTAAGAAGCTGACTGCGGGAGCCTCTTCCTTTAAGGTTAAATGGGCCAAGCAAAACAAGAACATCACGGGCTATCAGCTCCAGTATTCAAAAACAGAAAAGTTTTCTTACGGAAGTAAGAGTATCTTTATCAATAAGAAAAACGCAACCTCAAAGACCGTTAAAGAGCTTTCGGTTGACATTAAGTATTATGTAAGAGTCAGAACATATAAAACAGTAAACGGAACTAAGGTCTACTCAAAGTGGAGCAAGGTTAAAAAGGTTAAGGTTAAATCACCTTACTAAAAAATTAAGGGCGTCTCATATGAGACGCCCGGAGACTGTCGAAAAAGTGCATAACCACGCCGAATACTTAGTGACACCCATTTCTGTAGGGGATGGCGTCCTCGACATCCCGAGTGCGTAGCACCTTATAAATAATAATTAAAAGTGGCAAGAGCATCAAGCTCTTGCCACTTTTAGCGTTTTCCGTTTTTTACTCGGGGGCGGTACCATCGTACAGCTCCCGCTCGCAAGAAAACGGAATTCTGCACCTTTTTCAAAAGTCTAACAGCGTGTAGATATTTACATTATAAGGTTTTTCGACACGCTGAAGGCATCTCTTTTGAGATGCCCTTGCTTTTTATTTATTTTTCGCTGTCCGTTTCATAGTTGAAATATGAAGCGTTGTAGCCGAAATATTTTTCAACTATAGGAGTAAAGCCGTCGCCGTCGCCGTAATCCTCGCTCTTGAGCTCACGGATTGCCTCGTTGATTGAATCCTTCCAGCCGCTGTATTTAGCGCAGGCTATAACGTATTCAACAGAGTCAAGTTCCTGTTCGAGAACGGTGTAATTATCTTTATTCTCAAGCGGGTTAAAGGAGAACTCGTCGGTTATAACAACATCCGCCTTTCCTCCGTCAAGAAGCTCAAGCGCCTTGTTGATTTCAACTCCCTCGTCAACCTTTGCGAGTGCTGAGCGGACAGCGGCATTTTTATCAAGCGCCGCCTTTGCGGTGTCGTTTGTAACAACAGCTCTTGCGCCCTTGAAATCAGCGTATGATTTGATATTGCCGCCTGTCTTTGTTACTGCAATAATGCGGTTTGTTATAATCGGCTCTGTGAAGGAATAATCCTCGTTGAAGGTGCCGTCGTTTTTAACTACCGCGCCCATAAGCAGCCCCGCGCTGTATTCCTTTTTGTCCTTATCAAAAAAGCCGCCGTCGTCCTCAAGCATATAGCCCTTTTCAATTTTCTCAAAGCGGTATTGTTTAAGGTCGCCCTTAACGTCGTCAAAAATAGTTTTCCACAGCTCGGGAATGAAGCCCTCTGCGTTGCCGTCCTTGCCTGCCTTGATGAAAGGCTCCGCATCCTCGGTGTAGCCTATTATTAAAACTGTATCGCTGTATTCCTTTGCTATATAATCCTTCTTTTTATTTGAAGAGCAGCCTGCAAATATGCAGCAGATAAGCGCTGCACAAAGCAGAATGGATATAATTTTTTTCATAAATTATTCCTCCGTAAGATTATAAATCAATTTTATATTATAGAGCCTTTATTGTCAAGAAAATATTGTTCAATAAAGAATTGCTTTTTACTGTGCTCTTGTGTTAATATTACAGTACAGATTATTTTTGGAGAAAGCGATATGGAGCCGTTTTATAAAAACGAATACAGAAATCAGCTTGAGGATTTATATATAGAAAGTGCGGGCGCCGATATAGATAACGAAAAGGCGCTGGAGCTGCTTTTGCTTTACAC
The DNA here is from genome assembly GCA_946628455.1 of uncultured Clostridia bacterium. Lineage (GTDB taxonomy): Bacteria > Bacillota > Clostridia > Oscillospirales > Acutalibacteraceae > Eubacterium_R. The sequence goes on from CAMOWP010000015.1 coordinate 19,841, forward strand.
CCTCCCGATTCACGAGGCGGGGCCTACAGCACAGCGGCTGATAAGCCATTTCGGATCGTTTTCAAAGGTAATGAATGCTGATTTTGAGCAGCTGATTGAGGTCGGAGGAATGGACTGGGACAGCGCAGTGCTTGTCAGTCTTGTTAAAAATCTTTCGGGCAGAATGAAGGCGGAGCCTGATGCAGATACAGCTTCGCTTGACGGGCTTGATTCGTCAATACAGTATTTTTCACAGCTTCTGCATTTCAAAAAAAGCCCGCTGCTTTATGCCGCCGTCCTTGACGAAAACGCGGAAATAGTTAAAGCTAAGGAAATAGCAAGCGGAAAAAAGCGCTTTTCTGACAGCTCGTATAATCAGATATGCAAGCTCTGCAGAGAAGAAAGCGCAAGCTCGCTGGTTATAGCTTATAACGTAAGCGGGAGCGATAAGCTGCCCGGTGACAGCGAACGCGAGTTTTTCAGGCGCTTCAAAAAATTGCCTGACGGGAAAGCGGTCAAGCTTTACGACGTTATAGTTTTTAACGAGGACGGAGCATACGCCTTTTCAGGCGATTTGCGCCTTGCCGCATATCTCGGCTGATAAAAAACAAAAGGCTGTCCCTTTCGGGACAGCCTTTATTTTCCGGTTTTAGCCAAGCTCTGAGAAGTACTTGATTGTTCTAACCATCTGTGATGTGTAAGAATTCTCGTTATCGTACCAAGCAACAACCTGAACCTCATACTTATCGTCATCGATAGGAAGAACCATTGTCTGAGTTGCATCAAAGAGTGAGCCGTATCTCATACCAACGATATCCATAGAAACGATCGGGTCAACGTTGTAGCCGAAGCTCTCGCTCTCAGCAGCCTTCATAGCAGCGTTGATGCCCTCAACTGTAATGTCCTTACCCTCTACAACTGCTGTAAGGATAGTTGTTGAACCTGTCGGAGTAGGAACTCTCTGAGCAGCGCCGATAAGCTTGCCGTTAAGCTCAGGGATAACAAGGCCGATAGCC
>CAMOWP010000016.1 GCA_946628455.1 uncultured Clostridia bacterium
GTAAACTGCGGCAACTATCTTATGCACAACCTTGAAATGGCAAAGTGGTACGCAAGGGAATTCGCTTCATATCTTGAAGCAAACGCAGAGAATAACGCTATTTTCGAGTATCCGAAAACTGAACGTCTTGTGACTGACGGCGGTCAGCATTTCTTTGATTCATAATAAAAAAAATTCTAATTGTTGTACACTTTGCAAGTTTGATAAAATAGTAACAAAACTGTTGAATTATAAACAGAAAAATGTTACTATTTTTGTATAGTAAATAATAAAATGAGAGGTAAACAATGGGAGAGCATCATAATCATATTCACAATCACGAAATAACGGAGAGTGACGAGCTTGTTGCTCTTCTTAATTATATGGTGAGCCACAATGAAGCTCACACAAGCGAGCTGACTGAGCTTGCAAAGCACCTTGACACGGAGGAAAACAGCCAGGCATATGCTCTGGTTTTGCAGGCGATTGAGGAATATAAAAGCGGTAACGAGCTTCTTCAAACCGCACTTGATTTATTGAAATAGGTGAAAAATATGTGTCTTTCAACAGCATATAAAAACGAGATTTCGGAACAGACTGCCATAATGAACAACGTTATGACGGTTGAATGCAATGAAAACGAGGTAATTCTTACCGATTTAATGGGCAGAAAATGCACCGTTGAGGGCTCGCTTCTTAAGGCGAGCCTTACTGACGGTTACGTAATTTTAAAGGCGGTATAAAATGGAAGAGAAAAATACAACGATAATCGCCCTTGTCGGAAAAGGCGGAGTTGGAAAAACCTCGCTTTCGGCAATAACGGTAAGACTGCTTGCCGAGGCGTATCCCGACAAAAAGATACTCGCAATTGACGCCGACCCAGCAATAGGGCTTGCCACAGCGCTCGGCGTTGACGTTGCCTCAACCGTTGACGATATAAGAAAATCGTTTATCAGCGTTGTTGAGGAGGGCAACAAAAACGCGGCGATTGAGCTTCTCGGCGAAGCAAAATATCAGCTTTTTGACGCGCTGATTGAAATTGATAACGTCTCCTTCCTTGCAATCGGACGCCCCGAAAGCGCGGGCTGTTACTGCAAGGTAAACGCATATCTCAAGGAGATAATTTCAATGATTGCAGATAACTTTGACTACGTTGTTATTGACGGCGAAGCGGGGATTGAGCAGGTCAACAGGCGCGTTATGGAAAAGGTTACTCACCTTATTCTTGTTTCAGACGCGAGCCGCAAAGGCTTAAAGGTCGCACAGACGATTCACGCCGTTGCAAAAGAGCTCGTTATGTTTGACAAGGCGGGGCTTATCATCAACAGAATGCCCGATATGGCGCTTGCGGACTCTCTTGACACGGGAGGCTTAAGGCTGCTTGCGTGCATACCCGACGACAGGGATATGGCGATTAACGACATAAACGGCGAGAGCGTTTTTGCTCTTGATAAAAATTCACAAATTATGCAAGGCGCTGAAAAAGCCCTTGAAGAAATAGGAATAATGTAAGATATACCAATAACAAACAGTAAAACGAAAAGGTATAAATTTAATGAAACTTTATGACGAATGTCTGACGGGCGTTAATGAGCTTCTCGGCGAATACCCCGTCAGGCGCCTTACACCTGATACAGATAAAAAATGGAAGGACGTCGGCAAGAACCAGATAATTTTTCAGAGCGACACGGCTTTTGAGCTTGGCGGCGGAACCCTTCCCGCAGTAAGCAGTATTGCCCTTACTGACAGAGAAGATTTTGTCAGCGACGACGAAATACTGCTTATAGGTAACGACATTCCCGAAATAAAAAAAGACTCCCCGTTTGCAAGAATCGCACTTGTGCGGATAAATGAAGACGAAATGGGAAGCGGGGACGCGCTGTATCAGACTATAAGAAAGATTGAATATACAAGATATCATCTTAACCCCGAAGGCTATATGATGAGGATTTCCGCGTTCACTCACCGCGAAGCAGCAAGAGTAAGCAAAAGCGCAGTTAAAAACGGGCTGAGTTTTGCAGACGTGGGAAGGCTGTTTATTGACGAATATAAAAAGCAAAAGCAGGTTAAAGCCGTTAAGCTTTTATTCGTCACAGCGCCCGATTTTCCCTATGACAAGCTTGAGGGAATAATGGAAAAATCGGAAAAAATCACGACAGCGCTTGACCATCTTATGAAGAACGTTAAAATGGACTGCGGCTCGTGCAGGCTTAAAGACGTCTGCGAAGAGGTTGAAGCCTTATCGGAGAAAGATTTCAAAAAGAAATAATAAAAAACGAAGAGCCTGATGCAAGAGTAAAATGAAAGTTGACACAAAAAGTGTACACTTTCATTCTTTGTAGTATAATAAAGAAAAGGAGTTGTTAAAATGAAAACTTTGAATTCAATTCAGACTTTATCAAAAGTCGCAAAAACTATAAGCAGAATTATCTTTGTTTTCGCAATAGTCGGAGCCTGCCTTTGCGCTGCAGGGATTATAAGCTTTGCTGCAAACATTGACGGGATGAAGCTCGGCGGAGTTACATTCAAGGGCTTATTGCAGGATACAGGCAGTGTTTCCGAGGGGACGCTTTACGCAAGCATTGCGCAAGGCATAGTTTACTGTATAGGAACAATTATTCTTGCAAAATTTTCGGAGCTTTATTTCAGGCACGAGCTTGAAGCAGGAACGCCCTTTACCTTTGACGGCGCAAAAGAAATGCTGCGTCTCGGAATTCTTACAGTCTGCATTTCCTTTGGTGAAGACATAATTGCTTCAATCGTTTATTCAATCCTCGCCAAAAGGCTTGCCGATGTTTCCCCTGCTTCGCAAACAGACGCAGCAGCGTCGATTACAATAGGCATAGCTTTTATTGTTATCAGCCTGCTTTGCAAACACGGCGCTGAGCTTTCGGGCGAAAAAACGGAAGAATGATAGTATAAAACAATGCACAGCTGAGAATTTTCTTAACTGTGCTTTTTATTTTATTTAACAAAGCTGTTGTTTTTCACGCATAGTAAAGACTGCGTCATCTGTTCTTAGCGCGAATGCTGCCAATGAAACAAATCTTGAAAATACATCAACCAAGGATAGGCTTTGATGCTAAAACAACCTTTTTTCATAAAAAACACCCTTCTTCAGCGGTTTACAAATCCATTTATATCACACATTTTTTATAGTCGTAATTAATAATTTTTATCGCTGAGTGTACTTTTTTACCGCCGTATGATATAATGAAAAAAATGTACTTGCGGAGGATAATATGGCTGAATATTTCAATTACTGCAATCCGATTGCTCAAAATACGATAAAAAATATGAAAAAATATGCTTATCCTGAATCGGAATAATAGCAGAACAAAAAGAAATAAAAAATACGGGGTGATGAAAAACACTCCGTATTCTTATATTGCTTTATTTTTTTAAGAATTTCTTTTTGAATACGCCCTTAGGGTCTTTAATCAGAAGGATTATAATCCATGCTGCCAGACCGAGTGTAACAACAGCCAGTCCGAGAAGAGAGTCATTCAGAATATCCGAAAAATCCTGAACGAAATAGTCTGCCTTCAATTCCGCATACTCAAAAACAAAGTCCATAAGCCACATCAGCGAAGCGCCCCAGTAAATTAAAGAAAGCGTTCCGAGCCTGTATGTGTCTCTCTGCTCGTTGACATACCAGATAATAGTAGCAATAACGGCAGCAATGATTGTAATGAGTAATGTCATGAATAATCCTCCTTATGCGGCGCTCTTTTTGAGGCTCTTTTTAATTGCTTTTACTTTTGCTTCGGCAACTGCGCAGATAACGCCCCATACAGCGGTTACCGTAACCGCCATTGAAACGCCTACTGTTGACATTTCGTGAAGCATCTCAGCCGTGTCCTCAGGCGACGCCATCGCCGACAGGAACGGTGGGAACGGTACTACCTCCCCGTGCCAGAAATGCTCAAATGCGAGAAGAAGCACGCCGCCCCACAGAAGGCCGAGCAGCCAGGAAAGTCTCTTTGACCAGGTGATTTTTACGTCATCTGAAGCAAACTTTTCGCCGTCTGCAAGCTTCGGAGCCTGAATCTTCTGCTCTGATTTTTTTGCTGCGATATATGCGGCTGTAACGATGATAGCCTCAGCAGCAGGTACTACAAAACATGCCATATTATATTCCTCCTTATACATTTTGGCTTTTGCCATACTTTATTATATTAAATCAGTAAATCCTTCACAAGCCCCCATGGGGGTTATTATGCCTTGAAAAATCATTTTTAACCCCGCAGCTCCTTTGAAAGCGCCCGATTTGCCTTAATGCTTTGCTTTGATTTTTGCACGGCATATGATATAATAAGGCTGATGAATCCATTATTTCGAGGTGAAGCAATTGGGCAGAATTATTTCTTTCTTATTGGCGCTTCTTTCCTTCGTTTCTGCTTTATTCGGCAGCCCGCAGGGAACGCCCTTTAAAAATGATTATTCCCATCCCGAAGCTCTTGCGCCGTACACACGGCTTGACACGGCGCCTAAAACAGACTGGGCGGCGAATTACATCTGGGACGGCTCCGACGGCGGCGAGGAAAACGTCTGGATGTGCTTTCGCAAAAGCGTTGAGCTTTCCGCAGCGCCCAAAACGCTGACGGCGTATATCTCCGCCGATTCCAAATACTGGCTTTATATCAACGGAAAAACGGTTGTGTTTGAAGGAGGAGTCAAACGAGGACCGACAGAAAATGACAGCTACTTCGATACAGTTGAAATCGCCCCGTTTCTTAAGGCGGGAAAAAACACAATCTGCGCGCTTGTGTGGTACTTGGGTAAGGATAAAAACTATTCCTGCACCGACAGCGGCAAGGCGGGCTTTCTTTTTGAAGCGGGAGACATTATTTCTGACAGCGGCTGGAGGGTGCGCCGCAACAGCGCTTATCAGAAGGAGCCCTCCCTTTCAAAGCCTAATTACCGCCTACCCGAAGCAGGCATTTACTATGACGCCCGAAAGGAAATGGGAAGCTGGCTTTCTGCGGATTATGACGACAGCGCCTGGGTAAACGCAACGGAATGCGGAAAGGGCGGCGCTTCCCCCTGGGGCACGCTGTATCCGCGCGGTATACCTATGCTGAAGGATTACGGGCTCAAGGATTATGAAAACGCTGATGATTACAAAGGCATAAAGGTAAAAAGCAACAAGGTGTTCACTATGGAAATACCGTATAATGCTCAGATTACGCCGTATCTTAAAATCAAATCTCCTGCAGGAAAGAAAATAAGAATCTTCACCGAGAACACCTGGCTCGGCGCTGTTAACGATACGTATATCACGAAAGAAGGAGAACAGGAATTTGAGGCGCTCGGCTGGTTTAACGGTCAGCATATCAGTTATCAGATTCCCTCGGGAGTTGAAATCCTTGAGCTTAAATACCGCGAAACGGGCTACAATACGGAATTTTCAGGCGAGTTTGAATGCAAAGACGAAAGGCTTAATACGCTTTGGCAGAAATCGCTTCGTACACTGTATGTAACAATGCGCGATAATTATATGGACTGCCCTGACCGCGAGCGCGCGCAGTGGTGGGGCGACGTAACAAATGAAATGGCTATGTCGATGTATGCGCTCGATTCCGATTCCTACCTGCTTTATCAGAAGGGCGTTGTCTCAATGCTCGGTCACGTTAACAAAAGCACGAATATTTTACAGACCGTTGTGCCGATTGGCGAGGAGGTCTTTGAGCTTCCCGTTCAACAGCTTGCGGGAATCTGCGGCTTCTGGACCTATTATCTTTACACGGGCGATAAGGAGTTTCTGAACACCGTTTATGACGCGTCGGTAAATTACGTTAATCTCTGGAAGCTCGGCGAAAATAATCTGGTTATTCACCGCGAAGGCTCGTGGGACTGGATGGACTGGGGCAGCCGCGCCGACGTTACGGCAATTGAAAACGCATGGTATTACTACGCGCTTTCATGCATTGCAAATATGGCTCAGGCGCTCGGCAAAAACAGCGAGGATATTGAGGAAAAAATGAGCAAAATCAAATACAGCTACGCCTCGCTTTGGACTGAAAACGGCTATAAAAGCGATGATGTCAAAATGCCCGATGACAGGGCAAACGCTCTTGCCGTGCTTTCGGGACTGGCTGAAAAGGAGCAGTACGGCGCAATTACCTCCGTTCTTGAAAACACAAAAAATTCAAGCCCGTATATGGAATACTATGTGCTTGAAGCGCTATGCAAAATGGAGGAATACGGCGCTGCTGAGGAGAGAATGCTTGCGCGATACGGCGATATGATAAGCGCAGATTATTCCACGCTCTGGGAAAAGTGGAACAAGCTCACGGGAACGCAGAACCACGCCTGGTCAGGCGGGCCGCTTGTTATTATGAGCAAATATTTTGCGGGAATCAGGCCGCTTAAGGCAGGTTATTCCGAATACTTAATTTCTCCGCAGATGAGGCAGAACGATACGGTAAGCTGCACCGTTCCGTCGGTTAAAGGATATATCCGCATTAACGCAAAGCAAACCGAAGAGGCGTTTTTGCTTGATACAACAGTTCCGAAGAGCGCGAAAGCAGTAATCAGCCTTCCGTATGCCGAAGGCAAAACGGTAACGCTTGACGGAAAAATAATTTACCAGAACGGCAGCTTTTCAAAAACGGACGAAATAACCTTTGAAAAAGCCGAAAACGGGCGAATTGTTTTTTCGGCAACGCCCTCAGTAAACAGAGCCCTTCACTTTGAAATACTCTGATAATATCATAAAAGACTCGGAAGCCGTATCGCTCCGAGTCTTTTGTTTTCTGTATTCTGTTGTTAATCATCTTTGAGGTGGACGTTCCAGCCCGTGTCTATCTTCTTTTTCACCTTTTCCGTTGTTTCCTTATCCAAATCCGGCCAGTCAACAACCGTTGTTGCGTGGTCTTTAACCAAATGCGCCTTTTCCGCGCACAGCGCAAGCGGAGTATCTGCAAGAGAATCGGAATAAAAATTATCAATCATCGGGAAGCCGTGGTCAAAGATATATTTTGCCTTTTCCTTTGCGTACATCAAATTGTTTGTGAATACGCCGAACTCGCGGTCATATTCAGTTGCCATAAAATTTACGCCGAGCCTTTTCGCAATGGGGCCGATAATGCAATCGGGTGAAGCGCTGATGATGAGGTCGTCGGGGCTTTTCTGCGCAAGATACCAATCCGAAATCCTGCTTTCGTATTTATCCCAGTATTTCTCAATCTGCTCGTCAAAATCGTCTATCATCGTAAGATAACTAAACATTTTACGCTGGAGCTTATAGTTAGGAGCCTTCCCGAGCTCGTGCTGTATCAAGGTCCTGATAAGCCCGGGCAAATAGGTAACGGCTAATTTCGGGTGGCGCTTTAAGCACCACAAGGCAAAGCCTATTGAGCAATCCGAATAAAAAATCGTTCCGTCAAAATCATAAACATTCATCTTTTACACTCATTTCTTTAATACATTTTTTCATTTCAGGTTAAGATGCTTTTAGTAAAGCAATACGGAGCTTAACGCGGCAGAGCCGTCGCCGCTTGTAAACGCGATTGTGAGCTTGTCACATTTGTTGATATCAACCGTAAACTCCTTCGGCTCGCTTGACGCGTCTATAACGTCAGAGGTGTAAACCAGCTTGCCGTCGGCATACATCTCAAACTGGCATTTTGAATTGCTGTCTTTTCTGTATTCGGTAAATACCCAGAGCCCGCTGAGCTTGCTGTACTTTCCGTCTAACAGAAATTCTGCTTTTTTAATCTTCGAAATCTGAGTTCCCTCATCATTATAATCCGTTGTATCTCCCGTAAGATAATGGCTTATTTTGGTCTGAGGGAAGCTGCTGTTATCCGAATAATCTGTAATATTGATATTGTCATCCGCCTTTAACGGCTCGATTGAGGTAAGCCATGCGGGAACAACAACGTCGCCCTCTAAGCTTTTTGCTTTTGAGCTGTCGCTGCAGCTGATTGCAGGATTACCAAATCCCGCGGAATCATCGGAAACAAAAACAATTGTCATCTCTTTTCCGAATTTAAGGTCAGCCTTAACCTCCTTCGGCGCGCTTCCCTTTTCAAGCGTCGGGGAGGTGTAAACGGTTTCGCCGTCAACGATAATTTTAAAATAGTGCTTCTTGTCGGTATTTTTACCGTTTTCGCTAAGATACCAGGTGCCCGAAAGCTTATCAAATTTACCGCCGAGGTTATACGTTATCATTGAATACTGCGCGCTTGCGTACAGATTATTATCATACTTGTTACCGTAATTATCAGTATCAGTATAATCTGTAACAACGCTTACTGCATCGTCCTTAGCAACATCCGAAAACTCAACAAGCTTCGTTCCCTGCTGCTCTTCAACCTGCGAAACAGAGGCCGAAACAGACGCTTTTTCGGCTTTCTTTTCTTTTGAATGGTTAACAATCGGGCGGATAATAAATACGCCGATAAGAATAATCGCAATAATGATTATCAGGCAGCCTATACCCGAGCCCGAAGATTTATTACCCGAATCGGAAGGCTCGTCATTTGCGGAGGCGCTGTTGTATTCATTGCTATTTTTAAGTCTGTAAAGTTCATCCCAAAGCGCTTCGTTTTCCTCCTTTGCCTTAGCAACAGCACGCCAGGCTGTAACTTTGTCATTCGAGGCGTCTTCCGCTTCTTTCATTAGATTGTCAATTATTTGCTCCTGTTCTTGGATTTTATCATATTGCTGATTTATCGTTTCATATTGCTGATTTAACTTTTTTTCTGCTTTTTTTCTCTTGATTTCTTCTTTTTCTGCGCGCCTGTTTTCTTCTTCTGCTTTTTCTGCTTTTTTTGATTCTTCTACACGTTCACTTAGCGTTTCTTCAGATATGCCGTAAACATAATCCGAATCAAATACAAATTGTTCTTCGCGTTCAAAAAGATATATCATAATATCTTTATAGTTTAAATTGTATTTTTCGCAAAACTTTAAAATTTCAATTTTATTTCCTGCTCGTTTGATTATTTTTTCGCTTTCGTGATTATACTTGCGAATCATCATCCCGGCATCTTCACTGACATCATTTTCACATAAGTTAAAAAAATCTTTATACCTTTTGTCCTGGGCACGGATAAGCTTCACATAATCTTCCGTTCCCGGGTGTGCCAGAATGACGCGATCGTCTCCCATCTCTTCAAGCAGCTTATCCATAGTATTGCAGTCTGTAATTCCATACCAATCTTTGAATCTTTGTCTGACATATTCTATTTTCAGCAATTGATTTTTAAGATATGCAATATCATAAGCGTTCTGACATTCTTTTGGGGAATATTTAAGGAACTCGTTAAACAGCCTGTTGTTATATTCTGCCCTTTTGCTTCTTGAGCTTGTTAAACTGCTGTCACTGTAAACATCAGCATTAATGGATTTTGCTTTACTGTCACCAATCATACGTTCAATTGCAGGATAGAACCTACCTGCATCGTTGGTATTGTCTGCATTCTCCTTTTGTTTTTGACAGTAAGTATTATAATCATCCTTTATTGCATCATAAACAAGTTGTCTGAAAACCACAACAAACTCATCTTCCAATTCGATGTTATGACTGCGCTTGTTTTCCCTTCCCATAATAAAGTCCTCTTTTGATTAATTCTTCTCTTTTGTTATCTATATAATATCAAAAATCAGGCTGTGAATCAATACCGACAAATCGGCTTCTTTGCAATATGGATAATACCCCTACGGTTTTGGAATTATCTTTATGGATAATACCCTGACGGTTTTTGGGGTGTTATCCATATGAATAATACCCCTACGCTTTTTCAAGGGGCATTATTCACTCCTTTATTTTCTTTTTTTATTTTTTGTTTTTTGTTATTGGGAACGGTTTTTGTGTTGTTTTCCGTTCCCGCTTTCGTGTTATGCGGAAGCCGCAATATCGGCAGGTATTCCGTTTTCGGTATATCTGCAGGTATTGCTATATGAATAATACCCCTCCGCTTTTTCAAGGGGTATTATTCACTCCTTTCTTTTCTTTTTTTATTTTTTGTTTTTGTTTTGTTATTCGGAACGGTTTTGTTTGTTTTCCGTTCCCGCTTTCGTGTTATGCGGAAGCCGCAATATCGGCAGGTATTCCGTTTTCGGTATATCTGCAGGTATTGCTATACTCCTTTTAAGGCGGGGCTCTCCATCCCGCCTTTAAAATTGCCCGCCGGTTTTATTCGCAAACGGTCATAGGGGTGCAGCCGTTATCCTCAAGGACTACATATCCTTCCTCAATATATTTTTCTTTTTCGCCTGCGTCAATAATAAAGAAGCCGACATCTTCAACCAGCTTTTTGGGCCTGAACTTAACTATTTTGTTTTCACCCATCGGATAATCCCTGTCAAAGCATTTTGCAACAGATTGGTTATTTCTGATTTTTCCGGTGCCGAACCAATTGAGGAGCTCGCCCTGGTTAATTAAAGAATAGCTCTGATTTTCTGTTTTATTAATAAGACAGGCAGCGGCTATTTTATATATATTATTTAAAACGTCTCTGCGCAGACCTTTTGTATTAAACTGCTCAAATGCTATTTTATCAGCAACAAGCATTCTCTCCCTTAACGGGCCTGCGTTAACCGCGTTTGCAATAGCGCGGTCAGCAGTTTTCACATTTAAATACTCGCTTTTAATTTTACTGTCAAAATCATAGATATCAGGATGCTTAAAGGAATCATAAGCATCATCCAGTTTTTTAAGCAAACTGTCTGCCTTCCCGTTGTTCAGCAAACGAATCCGCATTGGAAGCAGAGCGAAAATTGAATCAATCTCTTCTTTTATTTTACATTTACAGTCGCTGAACTTGCAGCGCTCACAGTAAGCATAACCGCTCCATGCAAACAACGCCTGCTTTGTGCATTTTACCTTTTCCTCAAGGCTTTCAGGCATATCCTCGCTGAAAAAGAAATGCCTTGCAATAATCTCATAAGCGCGCACAATGCCCGAAAGGCTATCCTTCAGATTCTCATCTCTGAGCCGCGAAGGCTCACTGTCAGGCTCACTGTCAAGCTTACGGTCAATAAGAAGCTCTTTATTTGTATATTCCTCATATTCCCTTATTTCGTTAAGCATAATAACACCCTTTATAATTCTTTCTCATCTTGCTCAGTAAGCTGTTTTTCTGCGCTGCGGTAAGCGTTAACAACAGCGGCGATTTCATCGCTTGTGAACATCCTCCACATAAAGCGGTTTTTCTTTAACGCCCTGCAGTATTTAATTGCTTCGGCGCTGTTGAAGCTTCCGTCAGGCTTTTTAAAAATCTCCCTGAGATACCTTCTGCAGCAGTTAACAATCTCTTTTTCTGAGGAAATCTGCTTTTCTTCAACTATGCCGTCCCCGTCTTCAATATCATCATTACCGAAATCACTGTATACCGCCTGTTCATCTTCAAGCACTTTTTCGGCAATGCGGATACCCTTGCGCTCAAAAAAGCACCTTTTCATTTCATTATAGGCTTTTGTGTTTCTGCGCACATTCTCAGATTCTTCGTAGTCATCGTTTAGCGTTTTGGAACGGCCCATTGTTTCAATGATATTTTGCTGAATAAGCATCAGCGGGAGCATTCTGTACCCGTCAAAACGGAAATCAAAGAGAATTGCGCGGATTGCCGCTTGCAGCTTCGGAGATTCCTTATAAAAATCCTTCCCCGTTATTTCATAAAGAATTTCAGCTTTTCTTTCTTCATTATTACCCAAAAATTCCCAGCAGGTGTTAATGATTTTTGTTCTTATCGTATCTTTCGGAAGACTGAAGCCGCAAAGATAATCCTTAACTGCTTCAAAAGCGCCAATTACAGTTAAATCATCGGTAATTACGGAATCAAAGCTGTCATATTTTCTCATAAGAAGCACGGAGATTATTTTAACTATTTCCTTGCGTGTGTCTTCCTTTTCTTTATATGTCTTGGAAAAGCTACAATAAGCGACATATGCATTAATCAGCTCCAAAAGCGCCATGCTCTTTTCATCATTAACAATTTCGCTTTCCCAGTCCTTCTCCGTTTCAAACGTGAAAAGCTGAACGTCTTTTGCCTTTTTGGGCAGGCTTATAACGTTGAGCGCCCTGTCGAAATTGACCTTGAAGAAGCTCGGAAGATTATCGATGTTTACAACGTTTTCATCAAAATCAATAATCTCGCGAACGATTTTTTTGCGGTCTTTATCAAGGTCTTCTTTCTTTTTGCCGAAATCATACCCTCTGATTTTTCCGTCCTTTTTGCCGACATATTCAATGTACCTGGCTCTTGTCGGTTTTTTGGGAATCATAAACGAAAAATCAGGCGTGAACGCGGTTTTTGCAGAGTCAATTTCAACACCGCCCACTATTGTTGCATACGCGCCGACATCAAATATTTTTTCATCCTCAGAATCGGGACAGGCTTCAGGAACAATGTTTTCCTTTATAAACTTTTTTATGTTGCAGTACTCGTCACAATATAAGCTGTATTCAGGCTTTTTGCTGTTGCTTTCATCCTTAACAAATTCTTTAATACGGCTGAATTTTTCTTCCTCAACGTCATTCGCCTTGCCAAGAAGTATGCCGAGATTGCTGATTCTTCCGATTGAGCTGTTAAAGCCGTTGAAAAGTGATTCAAGGCAATAAACAAGACTTTCGTTGAAACGGTCTTCCCATTCTGAACGGATATGTATTGATTCGCCCCCTAAGCCCGGAATTGTTACAACGGACTTATTGCGCTTACCTTCGTCGTTGTAGCCGTATTCCTTAACGGCGCTGTTTATTCTTTCATCAAGCGAAATAACGCAGCGGTCTCCGTCCTGGTCAGCACCGCCGAGCTGGCTGATTGCAATTGAATCGCGCGAAATGAAAACGCAGCCGCCAAGATGGGCAAAATACTTTTTATATAAATCTTCCTCATTGCAGAATTTTAAGAGCGCAGGCTCAAACTTGCTGTAGCAGGGATTACGGAACATAGCATAGCTCTCGCCGTTTTTAAACTTATCCGTTCCGGGAACAAAGAAGGATTCCAAACCAAGAATTTTTTCCTTTAAATCCTTTGGGAGCGTTTCCGTTTTGCAAGCCTTCCCGGCAAGATATATAAGGAAATAAAGCGGGTCGCGCACAATGTACTTTGACGTTCCGTCAATCCTGAACTTGCCGCGCACCAGCTTTTTTAACGCAGATTGCTTCTTTTTCCGAAGCTCCTCCTTAACCTCCGTTTCATAAATGAAATAAGGATTCAGCCTTATTGCCGAGGCGATGTTGCTGTTTTCGTTTGAAACGAGGGCGTTGCAGGTGTTTTCAAGGTTTTCCTTATCTGAAAAGTCAAGAGCATAATTTCCGTTTTCATCGGTTTTGAAAAACGGGTCAATTACCTCGTTAACAAGCTCCTTAAAAGTATTGCTGTCAAGCTTCGGAAGGGCGTTTAAAAACTGATAGTTGAATTCAACCCTGCCCGAATCCTTATATTTCAGCTCCGTAGCCTTGATATAAAGAGCGTGGTTATACTTATAAAACCCGTTAAAATATTCCTTCATCGGGTCTGTGATTTTATCCTGCTCCTGCCAGGTTTTCATAGCTCCTGCGAACTTGAACTGGCTTTCCGTAAGGATAATTTCAGCCTTAAGAAGATTTCTTTTTATGCCGAATATGTCCTCAATCCAAAGCTCTGCGGGCTCCTTGTTCAGCTCCTCTCTGAAAAAGCGTTTAAAGTCAACAGTGTGAAGCATGCCCTTTCCGAACGGCATACGAATCTGAAAAGAGCCGGCGTTTTTCTTTTGCCCGATTTCAGAGTTGAGAGCAGAGTTTATGCACCCCGCCATTTCGGGCGAAATGATTCCCTGACCGTCGAACAGATTTATCTCGGGCTCTTTCTGTGCGGATATAAGCTTCAGGCGGTTAGTTTTATCTATCTGTTTACCGCTTAATAATTCAACTCCGTGCATCTTACTGTAATATTTTTCGCTGCAATCCTTTATAACGATAACCGTATTCTCATTGAGACCGAGCCCTTCAACGCGCACTCCGTCAGTTAAATAAAGTCCCCTGTAAGCATAATACTTTGAAGGGTTAAACTGAACGTTTTTCAGGTCCATATCAAGCATTATTCTCGGCTCGATAACCTTTTTTATTTCTTCGTCGATAAAGTAATCCGTTTTATTTCTGACCATGTTTGCCCCATGCTCAAAATATCTGTAGCGGCGGCGGATATCGTCTCCGTTTTCATCCTTACCGAAGAATATTTCAAAGCCGTCATGGTACAGCCTCCAGATTTTTTCAGCTTCCTTAAGCGCCTTATCCTCGATTTGCTTTCCGTTTTCAAGAGCTTCATTTACTCTTATGAAATCGCTTGGGTTAACCTTACTGCATATTCCGCCGAAATCCAGCTTGAACAGAATATTATTGAGCGAATATGTGTTATATTTCCCGCTCTTCGGGTTGAAGCCATTATCAAGGCACATATTAATCTGGTCAAAAAGAGCGTTTGTATTCTGATACTCTCCCTCAATAAGATAGTTTGATTTTGAAAAATCGTTTGAAAAATCAACCGCAGTGATTTCGTCATCATTAAATAACGACTCGGCTTTGATTGTTGTAATATAATATTTTTTCATAGGCAACTCCGAAAATTTGTAATTAAGTATATTATAATAATGATTCTCGTTTGTGTCAAATAACGCCGAATTGAGTCGATAAATCGGTATTGACAAATGAATAAATTTCTGCTACGATAATTTTGCACATATGGCATATAATGCGTCATCGCGAGTTTAGCACGGTCTATCGGTGGTAAGAATCAGGAACAAACGCTTTAATCGGAGAAAAATTATCTGAAAGTAACATTAAAAATCAGTTACGGAGCTTTGGGATGATACCTGCAATGAATGATTTTATATCGTTATGTGTGTGCTGAATATTATCGCTTCGCTTTGTGCGAAGCGTTTTTTGCTTTATGTATAATACCCCGCCGTTTTTCAGGCGGAGGATAAAAATATTACTGCCCGCCGTTTCGGCGGGCTTTTACTATGAAAGGAGCTATTGTAATGAACAATTTATTTTATCTTGAAAAATCCTCAGAAGGAACAAAGGAAATAAACCTTAAAACAAAGATGATGGATAACCGCGTGCTGTTTCTTGACGGCGAGGTTAATAAGGAATCGGTTATGGAGCTTTGCCAGGCAATGCTAATTATGTCAACGGAAAGCCCTGCGCCTATAACCCTGGTTATTAACAGCCCCGGCGGAAGCATAAGCGACGGGCTCGCACTTCTTGAAACAATGCGCTGCCTGCCGTGCGAGGTGATTACCGTATGCTTCGGCATGGCGGCGTCAATGGGCGCGGTGCTGCTCGCGGCAGGCGCAAGGGGCAAGCGCTATATCCTGAGGCACAGCAAAACCATGATTCACGAGCCGCTTATCAGCAAGGGTATCGGCGGCTCATGCTCAAGCATTGCCTCAACCTCGCAGAATTTAATCAAAACGAAGGAGATGATTAATCGGCTCCTTGCAGATTTCTGCGGAAAACCGATTGAGGAAATTGACGCGGCAACCGCATATGACAATTACCTTGACACCGAGGAATCAGTCGCCTTCGGCTTGTGCGACGGAATCCTTGAAAATAATGAGTTATACACAGTTTTAACAGGAAAAGGAGTGACAGTGTGACAAATCACGCTGTCACCGATTATATTACCCGTTCAGCTTGTCGCAAAGTGACAACGGGCGATGCCGAAATTTCCATTATACGCCTTGTCTGCCCTGCAAGGTTAGTATAATGTGAGATTTATTATTACTATTTATTTATGGGCAGAAAGGCTAAGGGAATTAATATGATATTATCACAGAATATTTCAATAGAGACAACGTCAAAATCAAACAACAACTCGCTCATTCTCGGAGTTCCGGGCTCCGGCAAAACGCGTTACTGCGTTATGCCGAATCTGTGCGAGGAGGAGGACAGAAGCGTTATAGTTCTTGACCCTAAGGGAGAGCTGTTTGATATGACGCATAAGATGATGGCCAGAAAGGGCTACCTTGTTAAGCAGCTCGATTTCTGCAATCCCGACAAAAGCTATGTCAAATATAATCCGCTGGCGTACATCCACGATTATAACGATATTCTTTATATTGCAAACGCTATAGTTTACAGCGGAAAGCCGCTGAAGACAACTGCAGACCCCTTCTGGGATAAGGCAAGCGTGCTGCTGCTCAGCGCTCTGCTTGCTTATCTCAAGGACTACTGCCCGCCTCATCAGCGAACGCTGAAAAGCGTTGCAAAGCTGCTTGCCGTTGAGGACGCGCACGAAGACGTCGGATACAAATCAAAGCTGGAACGGATATTTGACGAGGTGTACAAAAGAGACCCTTCCTCCTTTGCGCTTCGCCAATACACTCTGTTCAGGAAGGCCGCCGACAGAACGCTGAAAAGCATTCTTATTACGCTGAGCTCCGAGCTGTGCACGTATCTCACTCCCGAGATGGAGCAACTGCTTGATAAGGATACGCTTAACATTCCCTCTGTCGGAAGGATGAAAACCGCAATTTACGTTAAGGTAAGCGACATTGACAGAAGCAAGGATGCCCTGGTCAACATTCTGTTCAATCAGTTTTTCAACGTGCTTTACCGCGAAGCGGACAGCAACATTGCAACACATTCATTAGATGTTCCCGTTCAGTTTTATCTTGACGATTTAGGAACTAACCTGAAGCTTGACAGGCTTGACTGTATTCTTGCAGGCTGCCGCTCACGCGGAATAGGCTGCACGATTATTCTGCAGTCCATCGGGCAGCTGCGCAACCATTACGGCGACGCCTTTGACGCTATAACGAACAGCTGCAGCGCCTTCGTTTATCTTGGAGGAATTGATTACGGCACCAACGAGTATTTCTCAAAGCTTGCCAACCTGCCTCTTTCCAGTCTGCTGGAGAAAAACGAGGAGAATTGCTGGGTGTTCGTTCAGGGCAGGAAGCCGGTCTGCGACCGCAAGTTCGCACTGGAGAAACACAGGAATTACCATATGCTTGCGGACACCGCCGTTTCTGCTCCCGAGCAGGAGGCGGAGCGCATAGCCTGAAAACCGAAACCGAAATTACCGAAAGGAGAAAGCTATGTTATTTAAAGAGGTATACACTGATAAGAACAACAATTTCAAGCTGCTTGAAATATGGGAGGAGGACTGCGTTTTACATATGCTTGAGCACGCAAACGGCTGCAGGCTGGCGCGCACGCCGTTAAGGGAAGCAACAGCTCTTAAACGGGCTAAGAAAAACCTTGTTGACATACTTGACGGAAAGCCCGTCAGCTTTAAGCTGGGAGACGGATACAGCACCTTTTCAACAGCCACCGAAGCGGATATTAAGGCATACGAAAAGCAGGAGAAGGAATTTGAAGAGGATTACAGAAAGGCGCTCATTGAGTACTACGAGCAGCAGTCCGAAGTTATGTTCAGCGACCTGAAAAAGGCGTTTCTTTAATATAGAAATTTAATAATATTACGGCAGGCAGAAATGCCTGCTTAAAAATTGCCCGACGGTTTAAAGGATTGTTGGTTTTTTGGCTGAATTGTGATATAATAGACTGATGTATAATATATTCTCTTAAAAGGAGGTTGATTAAATGATAAACAAAACGAACACAAGGCGCTACTCTCACGTTATAATCGTAGGAATTGACGGAATGGGAGTATTCTGCAAGAACACCCCTACTCCGAGAATAGACGAAATATTCAAAGACGGTGCCTCTACTACTGTTGCGCTCAGCCTGTTTCCCACAATCAGCGCGCAGAACTGGGGCGCAATGCTTCTCGGAACAGAGCCCGAGGTACACGGTCTGACAAACGGAAAGGTTTGCCAGTATGAGTACAAAAACAAGGACTTTCCTTCGATTTTCAAAAGCGTTCGCAGGGCGTATCCCGAAAGCGTACTTTGCAGCATAAGCAATTGGGAGCCGATAAATAAAGGCATAATTGAGCAGGATATAAACGTTGAATTTCAGACGGCGGAAAACGGAACTAAAACAACGGATAAAGTAGTTGAGTGCATACTTGAAAAAAAGCCCGATTTGCTCTTTATTCATATAGACGACCCCGACGAAGCGGGACACCATTTCGGCTATGGAACTCAGGGGCACCTTGACTGTATATCAAATGTTGATTCCCTTGTCGGAAGAATTTATGACGCCTGCTCTCAGGCTGAGATAATTGACGATACTCTTTTCTTAGCTATAACAGACCACGGCGGTTTTAAGCACGGCCACGGCGGTTACACAGACACGGAAAAATTTATCTTCTTCGCCCTTCGCGGCAAAACCGTTGCGGAAAAGAAGGACTTTTTTGCAACTACAAAGGACCTCAACGCAATAATCCGCTACGCCTTCGGGCTTGATATACCCGAGCCTGATTTGGACGGCTACTCCTCGCAGGTGCCCGAAGGGGTGTTCAGAGATTGGAACGTTCCCTATATTATTCCTGCTGACGGCGAGAGAAACGATGTAATTTCAAAGCCTCAGCCTGAGCTCAACAGCGAAAACGGACTTCTGAATTACTTTGACGAAAAGGACATAAAGCTCGCAATGTTCTTTGAGTTCAACGCGGACGACGCAATGGGCAAGGCTTCTTTCAAAGAAAACGGCAGCGTTAAATATTATTCCTCGGGCGTGCGCGGCGCAAACGCTGAGCTTGGCGCAACGGGCTGCCTTGTTTCGGACGGCGTTAAGTTCGGCAGCGAGGATTTCACCGTCTGCGCATGGCTTAACATTGACAATGCGCCCGCTTCGGAAGCGTATTACTGCGCGACAAAAACGATGACCGATTCAGGCGCAGGCTTCGCGCTCGGCTTTACAAATGTTGCGGTATGGCTCGGAGTTGAAACGCCCGACCCCGCTTCATATGAAGAATTTCAGCTTCCGTATCTCAGGGAGCTTTCGGGCGGCTGGCTGCACTGCGCTGTTGTGTTCCGCAAAAAGGAATGTAAAATCGACCTTTACTGGAACTTTAAGCTGAAAAAGAGCTTCACCCTTCCCGATACATTTGCTGAAAGCTCAATGGACGCGCTGCCCTTCACCGTAGGCGATGACGCTTCGCATAAAATCAACAGCGGAAATGACGCTCTCATACATATGGACGATTTGCTGATATTCAACAAAGCCTTCAACGAATCGGATATTGAAAAGCTAAAAGAATACTATGAGTAATAAAAAACAGCCTGAGAGCAATCTCAGGCTGTTTTTTACTGTTTATCGGGAACGAATACCGTAACGGTTGTTCCGTTCGGCGAGGATTCAATTTCAAGCGTTCCGCTGCACTGAGCATTAAGCCTTTGCCTGATATTTTCAAGCGTGCTGCGCGGCTTAATGCTTTCAGGGTCGAAGCCTACCCCGTTATCTTTAACGGTAATCACGCTTCCCCGTTCGGTTTTAAGTGTTGTTACAGAAACGCTAAGCGATTTTTCGTCAACATTCATTCCGTGTTTAATTGCGTTTTCAACCAGCGGCTGAAGGGTAAGCGGCGGAAGGTAAAAATCTTTGTAGGACGTGTTGTATTCAACCTTGAGACGGTCTCCGATTTGCGCAAGAGCAACATTTACATAAGCACGCGTATGCTCTAACTCCTCGGAAAAAGGAATAACGTTCTCGCTAACAACCGCATTAAAGATTTTTCGCATATAAATTGTAAAATCGAGAGTGAGCTGCTGGGCTTTTTTCGGGCTCTGCTCACAAAGATAATAAATGCTCGTCATTGTGTTGTAAATAAAATGCGGGCGCATCTGAAGCACGGTGATTTTTGATTGCTGACTCAAAATCTCCTTTTGCTGCTGAGTATAGCTGACAATCTGCTCGGAAAGAACTACGGTAAACAGCACGAGCGCGCAGATAATAATTGCAACAATTACAAAAATCATAGTATCGAAAAAAGGATGTAAAATCAAAGCAATCTCCACGGGAATCAAATAGAAAAGGAAATTTCTGAAAGTCCTTTTGGAAACTGTGTTTTTATAATGGCACAACGCAACAACATTAATCGTCATAATTGCTAAAAGCGGAAGTATAAGCAGAGTGTGCAGCGGTCCGCGGAAAAAAGTATTATCAGGTGTAAGATAATACATTTTGTCCGTAAACTGCGCTATCAGCAGTAAAACAAAGAATACGCTCCACAATACAAGCACTATGCGGAAAAACCTGTTCTTCTTTGTATCTTTACCGCACTGATACAAAAGATGATTCGTCATAAGAACAAATATCAGCGACGGTAAAAGATACTCGAGATAAACGATTATTTTCCCAAGAATAAGATATTGCGGCTTTTCATATGTAAAAAAGTCCCCGATACAAACTATAACAAACAAAAACACCAAAACATAAAACTGGATAAAATAACTCTTTCTCCTGAGCTCAATAGCGGGAAGTAAGACTGTTGCCACTGTTCCCATTATTAAAATTCCCAAAAATACACCGATAGTAATTGAAATCGAGATGGTTTCAAACATATCTCTGCTCCTTCTTATTAAATCGGATATCTCAGCTTTTCAAGCTGCTCCTTTAAGCTTTCTTCATTAAGCGGCTTCAGCATAAAGCCGCTGGCTCCCGTGCTCCACGCGTCAAAGGAATAATCAACATAAGCAGTCAGGTATATTACATTTGTACGCGGATTTATTTCAAG
>CAMOWP010000017.1 GCA_946628455.1 uncultured Clostridia bacterium
TGAGGTCAACGGTTTCTCCGTTATACATATTGTTATAAACAATATTGCTTTTTGCTGTTTCCCATTCCTCATCAGTCAGAATTTCTTCAACGCTGCCGTCCTCATATTTAATGGTAAGAGCGCAGATAATCGCCGCCTCGTCCGATGCAAGGCGAGTGCTTCCCCAGTATTCAATATTATGGAAATACCAGCCCTTGCCGACTCCTACTTTGAGTTCGTTTTCACCCTCTCTTAGCATATCGGTAATATCATAGGATAAATATCTGAGGCGGGTGTAATACGAAGTCCACCCGGGCATAAGAACATCTTTTGAAACTCTTTCGGAATTAACGAAAACCTCAAAAACACCATGCGCGGTAATAAGGAGTTCTGCACTTTTTATACCTTTTTTTACGTTGACTTTACGGAAAAAATCAGTCGCATTATCATTATTGTTTTCCTTTGCTTTAAGCCATAACGATTTAAAAATACTAACCATATTTAACTCCTTTCGACCATCAGAATTTTATCTCCAGAATTATATTAAGAATATGCTTTGCGCAGCGCTGAAGCTCGCCGAGCGTTATTCCGTCTTTGCTGTTATATGATTTAACTATTGACCTGTCAGGCTCGTATCTGTCCTTGAATTCCGAGCCGGGCATATAAAGGTCAACGCCCGCTCTGATTCTGTAAGCGTTGTTCCAGATGTTTTCAAACTCGGGGCTTTCCTGATACTGAATAAACCAGTCCGTCATAACGTTTCCGCTGTAGCCCCATTCGCCTCTTAATATCACGGTTACAAGGTCATAGTTATAATGTCCCCATACTCCGTTGATGAGGTTGTAAGAGGTCATAAGATTTTTGGGCTCGCTTTCCTTGACGGCGATTTCAAAGCCCTTAAGATAAATCTCCCTGAGCGCTCTTTCCGAAAGGCGTGAATCGTTTCTCGTTCTGTTAAACTCCTGATTGTTGCAGGCAAAGTGCTTTATACACGCTGAACCGCCGAGGCTCTGCGAGCCCCTCACAGCCGCAGCTGCCATCTTTCCGCTGATAAACGGGTCCTCGCTGTAATATTCAAAGTTTCTTCCGCAAATCGGGTTTCTGTGAATATTCAGCGCAGGAGCAAGGAAAACGTCAGCCTTTCTCTCCTTAAGCTCCTCGGCAACGGCACAGTAAAGCTCTTCAACAAGCTCTGTATTAAAAGTGCAGGCGAGAAGCGTTGCAGCGGGAAGGAGCGAGGAATCGTAATCAAGGGTGACGCCTGCAGGACCGTCGCAGGTAATTGTAAGCGGAACGCCCTTTTCCCTAACGCTTTCAACGATTCCGCCGAAGCCGCCCGCTCCGCCGTATGGCTTAAGGTCCTCTTTCAGGTGAAAATCTCCTCTTGTCAGCCAGTCGAGCTCGTCAACAGTATACTGAGCAATAAACTCATCAAGCGTGTTTTTTCCGTCCTTAACGTCCTGAAGCTTTATTCCTTTATCTCCCGTAAAGGCTGTTTCCCCGGGAAGATTTTCAAGAATTCTGTTTCTGAGCGAATACTTGCGCAGAGTAACGGGTTTTCTGCCTTTGTTTATTCCGTTTTCGCCATGCTCGGCGCATATAATGTCAAATTCCTTCTGCGGTGCGCCTGCCTGAGTAAGCTGAACGAAAAGCTCAGTTTTTTCCTGATAATATGTAAAAGCCTTTTCGGCGTCTCTTACGTTCTTTCCTATATAGAAATTGTATTCGCCCTTTTCTGTTACATACGCGAATTCAAAGCCCGTTGCTCCGCAGTCATCATACGAAGCAAGCTGATAATCCGAAACGAACATCGAAAGCGTTTCGCTTTCGTTCGGCTGCAGCGTTTTTGTTTTTGCAAAGGCAACAAGCTCCCTTGAAGGATTTCCGAGCTTCCCGCAGGGTTTTTCAAGGTAAACCTGAACAGCCTCCTTTGCAGGAAAAGTGCCGATGTTTTTAACGGTTACGCTGATGTCAAAGCCGCCGTCTGCGCTCTTTATTTCAACGTCCGAATACTCAAATTCTGTATACGAAAGCCCGAAGCCGAAGGGGTATGCAACCCTGTCCTTTGCGAAGGTTTCAAAATACCTGTAACCTACGTAAATATCCTCTTCGTAGTTATTGAAGCCATATCCGCCGAAATTCTTGCTTGACGGATAATCGGAATAATCCTTTGCAATTGTGTCGGCAAGCTTTCCGCTCGGGCTTACCTTGCCCGAAAGAACATCGCAAACCGAATCGCCGCACTCCATACCGCCAAGCCACACATAAAGAATTGCGCCTATTTTATCACCGAGCGCTTCAAACTCGCTCATATCAACTATTGCGCAGGTGTTGAGAAGAACAACCACCTTGTCAAACGCAGCGCAGACATTTTGGAGCATTTCCCTTTCAGCGTCAGTAAGGTAATAACTGCCATTTTTTGCCTTTGCTTCGTGCTCTTCGCCGTAGCGCCTTCCGATAGTAACAACGGCAGCGTCGCTCTTTTGTGCGGCGCTTTCAGCCATTTCAGACGTTACAGCCATTTCATCACAGCAGTAAACAAAATCATCGTAGCTGTTACTTATCGGGTGTGCTTCGTTGTATTCATGGTAAAGCGCAGCAAGCTCTTCGTTGAGTTCAAGCGCTTCGCAGTCCCTTACGGCGGCGGTAAGATTTCTTTCATCCTTACACCTTACCGAGCCGCCGGAGCCGTATCCCCTGAATACCCACTCTTCATTTATCCTTGAGAATAACGAGAGCTTCGTTCCCCTGTCAAATGGAAGAACGCCGCTGTTTTTAATCAGCACCGTGCCCTCCGCCGCGCTTTTTCTTATCAGGCTTCTGATATCGTATTTCTTTTCCATAAATTTCCTCCGTTATTACATTATCTGTAAACCCTCAGGGTTTTTATTTCAAACGGTTCAAAATCTAGCGTTACCGAGTTATTATCAACGCTTACCGCTTCGCCCTTATCCTCAAGCAGATTAGTAAGCTCAGCGCCTGAAATGTTGCCTGAAAAGGCTATATCTGTTTTAACCTTTGAGCCCTCGCACTCATAAAGCCTCATAACAAAGCCGTTTCCGTCCTCCGCAGGCTTTACAGCCTCGGCAATAACGCTCGGCGCGCTGATTCTTGCAAGCTGAGGAGCATTTGCTCTGCCCTTTACCGCAAACACGGGAACGTTGAGCTCATACGCAGGGTGAACAACCGCCTCTGCGCAGTAAGGGCTGTTATGAATAAGAAGCGAATAGGTGAGCTCGTGAAGACCCTTGTCGCCCGAGCCGTCGGGGTGAGTTCCGCCCTTGTGGAGCGAAAGGCACAAATTGCAGTCCTTAATCGAAATGCCGTATTTGCAATCGTTGAGAATTGCGGCGCCGAAGCGCGGCTCGCTTATATCAGTGTAGTTTCTGTTGCAGACCTCAAATTTTGCAAGCTCAAGGCTGTTGTTGGCTGTAACAGGTCTTTCAATTGCGCCGAACTGTATTTCACTTTTAGCCCTCTTTGCCGAAACGTCAAGGTCAAAGCCCGCTTTCAGGAAGCGGTGCGGCGTTTTCCAATCGATGAAGGTGTGATAATCAATCCTCGGAGAATCCGCATAGCAGACCAAATCCTGAACGATTCCGTTACCGCCGATAGAAAATTCGCTTCTGAGCCTTATTTCAACGGCTCCGTCAGAAGCAACCTCTCTTTTTATAAAGCCGTACTGAGGCTTGAGGTTAGTGAAAACATCCCATTCAAAATCCCAGTTATCAAACGATTCGGGAACATCCTCGCCGAAGAGGAATACTCCGAGCGGGGCGCCATTCTTCTTTCTGAGCTCCCTTCCCGATTCCTTGTCAATAAGGGAAGCGATATATCCGTTTTCGTCAAAGGTGATTTTTGCAAACGGTGTTTCAAGCGTTTCACCGTCATATTCAAACGGCGACTCCGCTTTTAAAGGCTCATCGCAAAGCTCAATTTCAGAGCTTGAAAACGCGGGGATTTTCACTCCGCCGACTGCTAGCACCTCGCGCCCGCCGATTTCCGTATAGCGCTGAGACGGATAATTCTTTGCGTAGCCTTCCGCCTCGATAACGCAAACGTCGCCTCTGTCAAACGAAAGAGTATTGAAAAGCGTTACGCTGTCGCTTTCGTCAGTAAGGCTTCTTGCATATTCCTGAGCCGCGTTTTTATAATTTGAAATGAGCTCATCCATCTCCTTATGGTAAAGCTCGTAAACCGGCGAAATGCACGTTCCGGGTAAAATATCGTGGAACTGATTTTTAAGAAGCAGCTTCAGCCATTTATCGCTGTTTTCATTGCGCGGAGCGCCGCTGATAACGTTGAAATACTCCATATCGCGAAGCGCGTATTCAGCCTTTCTGTTCTTGCGCTTAACGTCGTGAAGCTGGGTGAGCGTTCCGCGGTGAAGCTCAAGATAAAGCTCATCGTCATAAACGGGAAGCGCGTCTTTCTTAGTTTCAAGCTCCTTCATGAAATCCGAAACGGTCATGCTCTCAACCTCGGGCATTCCGTCCATATGCGAAATTCTTTCGCCCGCCTCAATCATTGCGGGAGTCGGTCCGCCGCCTCCGTCACCGTAGCCGAAGGCAAGCAGGCGCATATCGCTTGAAGCCTTGTTCTGAAGCTCCCTTGTAAAGGCTACTGCGTGCTCAACGTTAGGCCAGCAGTGGCTCACATTGAAATGAGTCAGAACCTCGCTCTTGTCAATTCCGCGCCAGACGAAGCTCTCAAACGGGAATTTGTTATTATCGTTCCAGCTGATTTTCGTTGTATAAAAATATTTAACTCCGCTTTTTTGCATAATCTGCGGAATGTTTCCGTTATAGCCGAAGGTGTCGGGAAGCCAGAAGCTATCGGCAGTGTAGCCGAAATTCTCTCTTGTAAACTGCTGTCCCTTAAGAAACTGCCTTGCCATAAGCTCGCCCGAGGTTATGTTGCAATCACATTCAACGTAAACTCCGCCGTTAGGCTCATATCTGCCCTCGGCAACGCGCTTTTTCATCTCTTCAAAAATATCGGGATAATACTCCTTCATCCACTCCCCGTGAAGCGCGGAGGACTGAATGAATTTATAATTCGGATACTGCTCCATAAGATGAAGCGCATTTGAGTAAGTCCTCGCGCATTTTCTCACCGTTTCCTTAACCGGCCAGAGCCACGCCGTGTCCATATGCGAGTGGCCTATAATTCCTACCTTACCGAAAACGCGGGAATTGCTGCCCTTGAAAAATTCTCTTGAAATTTCAAGCGATTTTTTAATTCCGTTTTTGATTTCCTCTTCTGTTGCATCCTTGGGCGAAAGCGGTAGGTAATCATTGATTTTAAGCAGCGCGTTTTCCGCGTCTGCACGGACAAAATTGCCCGCATCCAGCTTTTTTGCTGCAGAGAGAAGCTCTTTGATGTCAAAAATCAGCGTAAACAAATCATCGTTTCTTGTACAGATTTTTACGCCGCCGAAGGTGTGGGAAAAATCCGTGTTGCTGTCAGTTTCATAGTAATTGTCGTAAACGTCGCAGTTCGGGTCAAAATGGCCTGCATAGCATTCAAACGCAAGCTCAAAGCGCTCGCCTGCCTCAAACGAGCCTATATACTGCGCCGTGTGCATACCGCCGATATACTCGCGGTTTTTGCAGTTATATATTCCCTTGGGAACGCCGTTGATAAAGAAAAGCTGCTCAACACCGCCGCATTCGGAAAGCGCATAAAGCTTCTTGCCCGAAAGCGAAGCGGGTACTTCAAAATCGCCATTAATCCAGAGCGTTCCCCATTCCTTTCCCCACTTTTCGCCAACAGTAATAGGCTTCATGTTATCCCCGGGAACAGTTCTGAAATGTTCGTTTGTGTACAGCGCAGTTGTGTTATGAAGAACGCCGATTTCGCTGTAAATCAGCCTTTCGTAAATTTTAAGCGCGTTTTCAACCTTCCACAAAACACGTTCCTTAAGCCTTTCATTATACATATGCTACCCCTTTATCACTTTAAACTAACTACTATACCATTACGGATTTCAGCAGGCTGGCAGTCTCCTATGTAAAGAGTTATTTCACCGTCCGGAGCAACTCTTTCTCCGTTTTCGTTAACTGCCTTAAGCCAGTATTTATCAATCGAAATCTCGAAAGCCTTCGTTTCGCCCTTTTTAAGATGCAGCGGCTTTACTGCGCATAGTTGCAGGCGAGGCGTTTCACATCGGCTGTCGGTATAACGCGCGTAGCACTGTATTTTTACCGCTCCGCTGCAAGCTCCGACGTTGGAAGCCTCAGCGGCAATAACGAGCCTTTCCCCGCCGTTTTCCTTAACTTGCGCATTTTTGAATTCAAACGCGGTATAGCTCAGCCCGAAGCCGAACGGATAAAGCGGCTCTTCTTCCGAAAAGCGGTACGTTCTGCCCTTCATTGAATAATCCTCAATATCGGGCAGCCTTGAATCTGCGCGGTAAAACGTTATCGGGAGCTTTCCGCAGGGGGAGAATTCTCCCGCAAGCGCCCTTGCAATTGCAAGCCCTCCCAGCGCGCCCGGATACCAGGCGTGAAGGTGCGCCTTGATGCTCGCCCTCACCTCATCGCCCAAATCAGCGCAGCTTCCGCAAAGCGTTACGGCTATAACGTTATCGCAGACTTTGCAAATCTCCTCCGCGAGCCTCTGCTGATTTGCGGGGAGCGCAGTAGTTTTTCTGTCTCCGCTGTCTGTGAAATCATTTTCAAAGCCGAGGTCCTCACCTTCAATGCTTCTGTCAAGCCCGAGGCAGAGAACCGTTAAATCAGCGTCCTCGGCGGCGGCAACACCCTCCGATAGCAAATCGTCAAAATCATTCCACCTTGCCTGATTTACGCCTTTTATTGCGGCGCCGTCGGCAACTCTGATTTCGGCATTTTCAAATACTTTTCTGATTCCGTCGGCAACGGTTATATATTCATCCGCGTGGCCGTTATAATTTCCCTCAAGCGCCATTCTGCTCATAGCGTTAGGGCCGACAACGGCGATTTTCATTTTTTTGCTTTTATCAAGCGGAAGGAAGGAGCTTTTGTTTTCAAGAAGAACAAGCGTTTCCTCTGCCATTTTAAGGTTGAGCTCCTTGTGCTCCCTGCAGGAAACAACGCTGTAAGGAATATCGCCGAAAGGCCTTTCCTCCTCAAACTCGCCGAGCAGAGCGCGAACGGTGAAAAGACGGACAGCAGAGGCTGTTATTTCCTCCTCGGTTATAAGCCCGTCATCATACGCTTCCTTAAGCGCGAGATAGGCGTCTCCGCAGTTTACGTCGCACCCGGCTTTGAGCGCAACGGCAGCAGCCTCTCTGAGGGTGGGCGTATATTTATGCCCCTCGTAAATATCGCAAATCGCTCCGCAATCGGATACGAAATATCCTTCAAAGCCCCATTGCTTTCTCAGAATTTCCATAAGAACAGGGCTAGCACAGCAGGGCTCGCCGTTAGTTCTGTTATAAGCGCCCATTACGCCGATAACGCCTGCCTCAACAGCCTTTTCAAATGCGGGAAGATACGTTTCCCAAAGGTCCTTTTTACCTACCTCGGCGTTAAAGCTGTGGCGTTTTCCCTCGGGGCCCGAATGCGCCGCAAAATGCTTTGCGCAGGCGGCAGCCCTTAAAAACTCGCCGTCGCCCTGAATGCCCTTTATGTAAGCCGTTCCGATAGCCGAGGTTAAAAACGGGTCCTCGCCGCAGGTCTCCTGCCCTCTGCCCCATCTCGGGTCGCGGAAAATGTTTATATTCGGCGCCCAGTAGGTCAGCCCCTTGTAAATGCCTCTGTCGGAATGGGCGACGCTTTTGTTGTACTTTGCTCTGCCCTCGGTTGAAACAGCCTCTCCGACGCGCTCTACAAGCTCGGGGTTGAAGCTTGCCGCCATACCGATTGACTGCGGAAAAACAGTTGCAACGCCTGCTCTTGCAACGCCGTGGCATGCCTCGTTCCACCAGTTATATGAGTGAATCCCGAGCCGCTCAATTGCAGGGGAATCAAAAAGCAACTGAGACATTTTTTCCTGAACCGTCATTTGCGATACAATTCTTTCGGCTTTCGCTCCGGCTGTATTATAATTCATATGAACTCCTAAATCATTTCCGTTTCAATTTTGTTTGTCATATATGTAAAGGTTACTTTGACAATAGTATTGTCCTTCGGGACAATGAGCTTTCCCTTGTTTCCCGTTCCGCAGAACGGGAAGGGGTGCGCGGTTGAAACGCACGCCGAGAGCGTTCCCCACGGAGAAACGGCAAAATCGTATTCACCCTTATACGGCATAATAAAGCTAAGCGTATATTTGCCGTTACCTATGTAATACATTCTTGTTATTTCGCTGTTTGAATTATCCCTGTTTGCGCCGACATACGGCTGAAAGCTTCCATAAATAACAACCTTTTCGGGATAGCG
Source organism: uncultured Clostridia bacterium (assembly GCA_946628455.1). Classification (GTDB taxonomy): domain Bacteria; phylum Bacillota; class Clostridia; order Oscillospirales; family Acutalibacteraceae; genus Eubacterium_R. The sequence continues at coordinate 8,346 of CAMOWP010000017.1, forward strand.
GACTCCCGTTTCGGGGTCGTCAACGTCTTTAGCGCCAAAGTCAAGTATATCGCTCGGGTTAGCGTATTTCCTGTATTTTTCGTACCCTTCTTCAAGCAGTCTTTTAACAGTTTCTTCCTGAGAATAGCCGTTTTCACAGTTTTCGGATTTTGTGTTGAACTGATAAAACGGATATTTTTTAACGAATTCTCCGCTGTCAAGCGGACGTCTTACGGGAAAGGCGAAAAATGCGTCGGGGTTATTTATCGCCGTCCACTTCATAGTGTATTCAAGAAAAGAGTTTCTTTCCTCCTCGCTCTGAAGCGCAAACCAGGAAATCTGGTCGCCGCCCCACCACTGGGACCACGCGCGCTCTTCGTAGCTCAGATTTTCCTGAGCCCATTTATCTCTTCCGCCCCAGTTATCGTATTCATATAAAAACGGAAGCGCCTTTTCATATACGCCCTCTGGCGATATTCCGCCGCCCGACTTTCCTTCGCGTACGAGAACGAGCTTTTCTCCCTTTCTGTCAAGAAGCGGGAAACGGGTAAGCGGCATAGCGTTGTAATCAAGAATACTCTTGCCGTTTACAACAAGCGAATGTGAATGCGCGTCAAAAATAACCTTGTGGCGCCTTGCGTGCTTTTTTCCGTATTCACGGAGCATTTCGATTACCTTGCTTATTGCCTTATAGCCCCTGTCGTGACCTGTGTAGAGGTGAATCTGACCCATATGGAAGGCTTCGTAGCCGCAGTCGATATACCTTGCTCCGCGATAGTAAAACCACATCTGCGTTTCAAGCTGAGAAATATCCGGCATTACGTCCCACGTTCCCGCCTCCTTGTCAAAAAGGCACGCGTCGTAATCAAAAAATCTGTCCTCAAACGGAAGATTGAACGCGTCAAAAACGAATTTCGGAACATTGACAGGCTCAACGTCTTCGCGGTAAAGCGCTTCAAAAATACACGCCTGTAAAATTATTTCAGGGTCGGCAGCATGGATTTTGTCAGCCGCTTCCTTCGCTTTTTCAAAATGCTCTTCTTCAGGCATTTCGCCTTTCCATATTCCCGAAGCTCTTCCGAGAAATTTTACTCCTGCGTTAACTATTGCGCGGATATCATCGTCAAGCGTTTTGCTAAGATATATCCACTGCGCCGAAGAAGCGTGGGAAAGATAGTATTCAAGCACCTCTCTCGGCATACTGCCGTCAAAATAACCTTTGCTCATATTTACCCTCACTCAATTTTTATTTTTATCATAATCGGGTAATGGTCGCTCGGGTAAACTCCGTCATACGTTGTTCTGATTACCCTGTACTGCAAAACCTCAATCCCTGATTTTGAAATAAGAAAATAGTCTATATTTTCATAGTCGGGCAGCTCGCCCCATTCGTGATAGGTTGCGCCTGAATCTGAGTCATCCGTTTTGTATTTTGCGTCGTCAAAAAGCTCAGTTGCGCTTTTATATGTTACGCTGTTTTCAAAGTCATTTAAATCGCCCATAATTATGCAGGGCATACCGCCGAATTCCTCAAGCTTTTTAAGGATAAGGCGTATTCCCTTAACCCTCGCCTCTTCGCTAACGTGGTCAAGGTGGGTGTTGAAAACCGCAAGCTCCTTTCCGTCTGATTTCTGCCTGAGAATTGCATATGAGCAGATTCTGTAGCACGCAGCGCCCCAGCTTATTGAAATCCTGTCAGGCGTTTCACTGAGCCAGAAGGAGCCCTTGTCAAGCAGCTCAAATTTTGAAAGGTTATAAAATATCGGGCAGCCCTCAGGGTTTTCGCACTCTTCACGGTATTCGATAAAGCTGCCGTAGCCGCCGAGCGCTTCCTTTATACAATCATAATGAATATGCATTGCTTCCTGAAGCCCGATTATATCGGCGTTTGAATTTATTAGCGTCTGCACAGTAAACGGAGCTCTGTAAAACCAGTTGCGCTTGCCCTTATCGCCCTCCGTATAGCAGCGCACATTTGCGCTGACAACGGTTATGCAGGAGGGGTCGAAGGTCTTGCCTATATCAAAAACGGGAATATCCGAGCTGTATTGCTTTTTCATAACGCTGCTCCTATTCTATTATAATACAAAATCGTTGGTAGTTTTTTAAGCGGCCTTTCTGTTTATCAGCGCGGATACGGTGCATACCCCGAACGCAGTTACTCCGAAAATGAAGAGGCAAAGGAAAACGCCGTTCCACGAGCTTTTATCGGAAATATAACCGAGCAGCCCCGTGCTGAGCGAGCTTCCCACGTAGCAGAAGGTATCCAGCACGCCTGCGAGCATTCCCGAGCCCATCTTCCCGCGCATATAAAGCGGAATAATGGCTGTAATTATATTATTGACCGCGCTCATAAGCATAGCCGAAACGCTGAAAAGCACTATAAGCAGGACGGGACTCTTTACTGACGTGTTTTTAGCGAGAAGCATTACGCAAAAGAGTATAACCGTTTCAGCGAGATACAGCCCTGAATTGAGCGCAGAAGTATTTTTCCATTTGTTGTGAAGCGCTGTTGAAAACCACGCGCCAAGAGCAGCGATAAGCGGAAGAATAACTGTTATCAGAATAGAAAGAGATTCCTGCATCCCGTAACGCTCTTTTAAAATCGAAGGAGTCCAGGTTGTTACTCCGTCCTTGATAAAGCCGTTTGAAATTGCCGCAAGCAAAACGAAAACAGCAGCCATTACGAACGAAGGGGTAAGACCGACCTTGTTTTTCTCTTCGGCTTTATACGGGAGCCCGTCGCTCTTTTCGCCAAGCCCATCCGCCTTGCCTGTAAGAACGAACCAAAGAATACCCGTAACCGTTAGTAATGCGGCGGGGATATAGAACACGGTTTTATACGAAGCGCCTGTTGCAGAGAGCAGCGCCGCAATTCCGTAAGCCACAAAAGTTCCTATCGCAGGCGGCGTTCCCATAGTTACGAGCGCCTTTGGCAGCATTTCGTCAGAAAGCCTGTCTGCAAGCATTTTTACAACCGAGCTCCAGAGTATCGCCTGAAAAAAGCCGTTTAAAAGCCAGAGATATTTCATAGACGACGGCGAAGCGCAAAGCGGCATAGCGAGATTTACTGCAGCCGAGCCTAAAAGCGCAACCGCAACCGAGTATCTCGGGTTGTATTTTTTTGACATTATGCCATGGAAAAGCTGCCCTGCGCCGTATGAAAAAAAGAAAAAAGAGCTAACAAGTCCAAGCTCGGTTTTTGTTGCACCAAGCTGGTCCCTTATAGGCTCTATATATGCGTTAAAATTCAGCCTGCCCAAGTATGCAACTGTATAAGCAAGCCAGCACAAAGCTATTATCAGCACGGATGACTGTTTTGCGGAGTTTTTCATATCCTGCCTCTTTTTATACTTATTGACTAAATTATACAGTATTTATTTTAATAATTCAATATTTTTAGTTAATTTGCATTATAAAATAAGTGCATTTCGTAAAAATTTACGAAACGCACTTGTATTTTTTGTTTAAATTTATATTTTACTCGGCGGTAAATTCTAGCTCAATCGGGTCAGAATACTGGTGATAAGCACTTTCAGCACGGACAGTTACCTTATACTTTTTACCCGATTCGAGCGTATCGTTTCCGATTCTGAAATCAGCAGTGTTATCATCGTCAATCACAAAGTAATCGTCAATAAAGTTTTTGCTGAACACTTTTTTACCGTTTTCGTCTTTAATAGTTACCTTGTAATCGTGAACAATATAGCCTTCCGCAGCCTGAGCTTCGTCAAATGAAATAACCCATTCGCCCTCTTCATTCTTCTTTGCGCTTGCCTTTGTATCTTCCTTGAAAACAGGGGCAGCGTCGTGAGCCTTCATATTCTTGAAGGTGTAGGGGAAAGCCTTTTTATCGTTTACGTTATCAATATAGTAATCGCAGAAATATGTATCCGAAAGAAGGTCATAGCCGCGAATTCTTACGCTTCCGTCGCTGTCTGCTTCAACAATGCAGACCTGAGCTGCGTCCTCATATCCGTCAGGGTGCTGACCTACTATGTAATTGTTATCAAGCTCAAAGCGTGCCATAGCGCCACAGCCGACTGATGTGTAGGAAGCCTGGTTAATGCTTCTCGGGTCGTTGAGCGGGAAGTGCGAATGACCAGAAAAATCAACAACGCTTGTGTGTCCGTTAAGAACAACGTTAATCTGCGGATCGCCCCATACGGTGCTTCCGTAAACTGTTCCCCACGGGTGCGGATGCTGGAATACGAAAACGGGCTTTCCTTCAGCCTTTTTCTCAGCGTCCTTAATCTGAGCGTCAAGCCATTTCAGGCTTTTCGGGGTAAATGTCCACTCTGTAAGAGAGCGCTCGCCGGAAAACGCAATACAGGAAAAGCCGTTGATTTCCTGAACATTATCAGGCTCATAGTTAAAGGTCTTTTTGAAATAGTCGTAATAATCGTTCTTCTGCTTGAATTCGTGGTTTCCGTGAATTGTTATACACTTTGTTTCCTTCCTTACGTGAGCTGCAAGCGTTTCCTGATATGCGGCATAATCGTTATCGCCGCCGATACTTGAAATATCGCCGAGGCAATAGAACGCGTCAACGCCCTTGTAGGTCTTATCGTTATCGAATAGCTTATAGGATGTGTCAATCGCGTCTGCTACGTTTTCGTTTTCATTATGAGTGTCAGTAAACACAACCAAACGGATTTCGGGCTTAAAGTCATCGGGTACTGTTGGCAGAGTGTTGTAAACGCTTCCCGTTGCTCTCTGAGCTCCGCCCCAGATGAGCGTGATTATGCACAGTATTGCAAGGAATCCGAAAAGACAAGCAAAAAATATACCAATAATTTTACCGATTTTTTTCAATACCTTTTTCATATATTCAACCTCCTGAAAAGTAGTTCCTTACCAGAATAAATGTTTAAAGAATTCTCTTACGTTTTGCCACCATGCGCCGATTCGGGTAAAGGTGTTCTTAAATGCACCGTTTCCGTCAATGCTCACGTCAGCTTTAATCGGCTCGGACTGCATTCCGTAGGCGTTTTCGGCAACAACGCAGATTGTGTAATCGCCCTCTCAAATTCTATTCAGAAATATACTAATGTATATATTACCACAAAACATTCTTTTGTGCAATATACAATATATTTAAACTTATTGTTGATAATAATTGTGGAAATGGTATAATAAATCCATAACAATTAGGAGGTTTTATTATGCTCAAAAAATCTTTAATCGCAAAAACTGACGGAAAAGCCGATTGCTCTCAGGTTTTCTGCGGCTACGGTCTGAGAATAACTTATCTCACGTCACGGCTTATCCGCGTTGAGAAAGAGGATAATTTTACAGACCTGCCGAGCTTTGCCGTCTGGTTCAGAAAAGCGGAGACGGGAAGGCTTGATGTAACGAAAACAGAAAAGGAAATCCTTGCCGAAACAGAGGAGGTTATTTTCAGCATACGCCGCGGCAAGCCCTACAGCGTAACCTTTAAGGATTCAGGCAAAACCGCCGTTTTCTCAAGGCAGAAAAACCTTAAGGGAACAACGAGAACACTTGACGGAACTCACGGCCCCGTCAGGCTTGACGACGGACTCATAACCGAGGACGGCGCATATCTTCTTGACGACAGTAAATCAATGCTGCTTGACGAGAGCGGTCATTTTGTTCCGAGAAAGTCAGGCTCAGTTGACTACTACGCCTTTGCTTACGGCAAAAACTACCGTGAAACAATCCGCGCTTTTTATAAAATCAGCTCTCCTGTTCCGATTGTTCCGCGCTTTGCACTTGGAGTATGGTGGAGCCGCTACCACGCATATACTCAGAAGGAATACCTTGATTTGATGGCTCATTTCAAAAAGGAAAATATTCCGCTTACCGTTGCAACCGTTGATATGGACTGGCACTGGGTACATAATCTCAAGGAGCGCTTCGGCTCTGACAGCAGCGGCTGGACCGGATATTCATGGGATACCGAGTTCTTCCCCGATTACAGAGAGTTCCTCAGGAAGCTCAAGGAGGATAACCTTCACGTAACGCTCAACCTTCACCCCGCTGACGGCGTTCGTTTTTACGAGGATATGTATGAGGATATGGCGAAGGCTGTTGGCGTTGACCCGAAAACAAAAAAGGACATCGAATTCACCTGCAACAGCGATGATTTCTGGAACGCGTATTTTGACATCCTTCATAAGCCTTACGAAAGGGAAGGCGTTGATTTCTGGTGGATAGACTGGCAGCAGGGCAAGGATTGGGACGTCAAAGGGCTTGACCCGCTCAACGCGCTCAACCACTACCATTACCACGATAACGCCGAGGACGGAAGAATGCCGCTTATCCTCTCGCGTTACGCGGGAATAGGCTCTCACCGTTACCCTCTCGGCTTTTCGGGAGATACAGACATAAGCTGGCGCGTTTTAAATTTCCAGCCGTACTTTACGTCAACAGCCAACAATGCGGCTTACAGCTGGTGGAGCCACGATATAGGCGGCCACCATTTCGGCTACAGAGACGACGATTTATATCTGCGCTGGCTTCAGTTCGGCGTTTTCTCACCGATAATGCGCCTTCATTCAACAAGCATGGAGCTGCTCGGCAAGGAGCCGTGGAAATTCCGCTACGAGGTATATAAGTGCGCTTCACAGTGGCTGCGCCTGCGCCACAGATTAATCCCTTATACATATACTATGGACAGAAGAACACACGATGAGGGAATCGCAATCTGCGAGCCGATGTACTACGCGTATCCGAACGAAAAAGCGGCTTACAAAGTATACAATCAGTATAATTTCGGAAGCGAGCTTATGGTTTGCCCCATAACAAAGAGACAGCACAAAGAGCTCAACCTCGGCAGCGTTGAGGTATGGCTCCCCGAAGAGGGAAGATACACTGACATTTTCACGGGAAGAAGCTATCTCGGAAACAGAAAAATAACTATGTTCCGCGATATTGAAACCATCCCCGTGCTTGCGAAGGACGGCGCAATCATTCCGCTTTCATCAGACGAGGGCAACAAAACAGAAAACCCCGAAAGCCTTGAAATATGGGCGATTTCGGGAGACGGAAGCTTTACCCTTGTTGAGGATAACGGCAAAACGAGCTGCGAGGCGCACACGGCAAAAACAACGTTTGAAATAAGCTACAGCAACGAAAAGCTGAGCTTTAAAATCAACGCCTCAACGGGCGATTTATCAGTTCTTCCGAAGAAGAGAAATTACGTTATAAAGGTGCTCGATTTAGTTAAGGACGAAAAGCCGCTGGTGCTTGAAATCAGCGGAGCCGAAACGAATAAGGACTACACCCTTTCGGCAGACGGCGCAAAGAGAAGCAAGCCCTGCGACATTTACGAGGATGTTGTTTGCCTGCTCTCACGCTGGCAGGAAAAGACCGAGCTGAAGCGCGCGGCGTTCAGACCCTTTGAAAAAGCGAAAACGCCCGAGCAGATTGAGGCAGCGCTTAAGAAAGCTCTCCTGCCCGAAACGGAAAAGCTTGCAGTGAAAGAAATAATCGAATTATACAGAGTGTAATAATTCAGCCTGCCGATTTCGGCGCGGCTATACACCTTTCAGACTTTCCCACACCGCCGGTAATCGGCGGTGTACTTTTTTATCTGTTTATGATATAATAGTTACTATATTAGATTAAGTAGTTTAACAAGGAGGAATTGCCTTGAGGCTTAAAAAAATCAACGCGGCGCTCGGCTTGCTTTCAATACTGTTTATGCTTTTGCATATCGGCTACAGCGTTTTTGCTTACCTTACCATGTATTACAACCCGACCTTAAAGACGGTTTTCTCTCTTCCTTTTATTATTCTGGTGTGCCTTCACGCCGTCTGCGGGATGTCAATAATGTTTATGCAAAAGGACGGCAGCAGAGCAGACCTTTATCCGAAGCAGAATATGAGAACTTTTTTGCAGAGAATATCCGCGGCGCTTATCTTTCCCCTTCTTATCCTGCATATCAAAACCTTCTCTTTAATGCAGGTATGCGCAGAAAAGGGGCTTAAGGCTTATATTATTCTTCTGATAATCGCCGAGCTACTGTTTTTCGGCGTTGTTATAACGCATATTGCCGTTTCATTTACAAACGGCTTTATAACGCTCGGCTGGCTTTCCTCGGAGAAGGCAAAGCGGATAATTGACAGAATTATGTATATATTCGGAGCAATCGCCTTTGTCGCTTCGGCATATGCCGTTGTAAGAGGCCAGTTTATTATGTTCCTCAGCTGATTCGGAGGTGCTTGATGAAAAAGGTAATCGTTATAGGCAGCGGCATTGCAGGAATGACCTGCGCGGCTGAGCTTGCCGAAAGCGGAGCTCACGTTACCGTTGTTTCCCCCTTCCCCTCCGAACGCTCTCAGTCAGTTATGGCGGCGGGCGGAATTAACGCAGTTCTTCCGTCTTGCGAGGAGGGAGATTCCGTATCCTGCCACATTGAGGACACCTTAAAGGGCGGAGGTTTTATCGCAGGAATAAGCGCCGTGACAGGGCTTTGCGAAAGCGCACGGGGAATAATAAAGCATCTTGAGGAAATCGGAACTGTTTTTTCTGTTGATGAAAACGGTAGCCCGATGAGAAGAGCCTTCGGCGGGCAGACGCACAGAAGAACTTATTACTGCGGCTCGGCAACGGGCAAGCAAATCGTTTCCGCTCTTGTTATGGAGCTAAGAAAATACGAGGCGGCGGGACTTGTTGAAAGAAGGCTGTGGTCCTGCTTCTACTCGGCGCTGATTAAGAACGGAGTTTGCTACGGCGTTATCCTTTTTGACGAAACAACGGGCGGGCTTGTTGCAGAGACTGCCGACGCCGTTGTTATGGCTGTAGGCGGGCAGAACGCGATGTTCGGAAAAACAACGGGCTCAACGCAGTGCGACGGATATGCCGCAGGCAAGCTTTTCACTCAGGGAGTTGAGCTGAAAAACCTTGAGTTTATTCAGTATCACCCGACCGCAATTGAAACAAAGCAGAAGAGAATGCTTATTTCCGAGGCAGTCCGCAGCGAGGGCGGCAGGCTGTTTTACCTTGAAAACGGAAAGCGCGTTTATTTTATGGAGGAAAAATACGGCGCTCAGGGAAACCTGATGACGCGGGATATAATCAGCCGTGAAATTGACTCACTCGGGAAAGAGGTTTTTCTTGACGTCTCCTTCCTCAGCGAAAAGGAAATTGAAAGGAAGCTTCCCGAGGTGCGCGAGCTCTGCCTTAAATATATAAATCTTGACATAGCAAAGGAGCCGATTCCCGTTGCTCCGTCCGTTCATTTCTTTATGGGCGGAATCGCCGTTCATCTCAACCACGAAACAAACGTAAAAAATCTTTTCGCAATAGGCGAATGCGCTTCGATGTATCACGGCGCAAACCGCCTCGGCGGAAATTCGCTGCTGTCGGCGCAGTATTCCGCGGCAGTTGCCGCAAGGGAAATAGCCGGCAGGGAGTTTTCGGGCGAGGCGCCTGATTTTTCCGCTCAGCTTGAAGCTGACAGCGAAAGGCTGCGCAGGCTGAAAGCCAACACAAAAAGCCGCTTCCCCGCAACATATATCAGGGATATGCTTGCCGACACAATGAGAAGCGACCTCGGAATAACAAGAGACGAGGAAACGCTGAAAAGCGGGCTTGATAGCATTGATTATTACATCACCGTTGCCGAAAACATAAACTATGACAGCAGCGTTGCAATGCACGAGCTTTATTCTCTCAGCGCAATTCTTCACCTTGCAAGAGCAACGCTTACCTGCGCGCTTGAAAGGCGCGAAAGCAGGGGCGCTCATTACAGAAGAGATTATCCCGAGCAGGACGAGGGCTGCGCGTTCGCTTCGGTTATTTCATTTGATAACGGAAAATACAACGTTCGCCTTGATAAGGAACACAGTTATGAAAGTTAGAGTATTAAGACAGGTCGCTCCGTTTTCGGAAAGCTACTGGGAAACGTTCAACGCCGACGTGCCGCCCGAAACCTCGGTTGCGGCGCTGATTGACCATATAAATTATAACGACGACATCGTTGACGAAAACGGAAAGCCTACAACAAGAATAGGCTGGGAATGCTCCTGCCTTCAGGGAATCTGCGGCTCGTGCGCAATGGTAATCAACGGAGTTCCGTCGCTTGCGTGCGAAACGTTTGTAAGAGACCTTGTGAAGGATACGGAAACGGGTGTAATCACAATCAGACCGCTCAGAAAATTTCCCGTTATTCACGACCTCGTTATTGACCGCTCCGTTATTTTTGAAAATCTCAGAAAAACAAGTATGTTTATCGGCGAGTACAAGCCGCCCGAAAAGAAGAAATCAAAAAGCAGCGAATTTGAGCATCAGTACGCGGCGGCGAAATGCCTGAAATGCGGGCTGTGCCTTGAGGTCTGCCCGAATTACACGAACGGCGACAGCTTTTACGGCGCGCTATTTGCAAACGACTGCTATCTCGTTTCATCAAGAAATTCAGAAAAATCAACTCATATCAAAAAGCAGTATGCTGAGCATTTTGCTTCAAGCTGCTCAAAATCGCTTTCCTGCATGGACGTATGCCCGATGAAAATTCCGACTATTGCGTCAATCGCTAAAATGAACGTAAAGCATTAACCTTAAAGCCGCAAGGAGGTATTGAAAATGAAAGGACAAACGCTCACTGCAAAGGATATAAACATAAGAGACCCGTTCATACTCGTTGAGGGCGCAACGTACTATCTCTACGGAACGAGAGCCGCGTCCTTCGGCGTTAACGTCGGCGGCGTTGACGTTTATAAATCCGACGATATGATAAGCTGGTCTGAGCCGATTGAATGTATGAATTCTGAAGAATTCGGGCTTAACAAGGGAGTAAACTGGGCGCCCGAGGTTCACCGCTACAAAGGCGCATACTATATGTTCATAACCTTTACGCAGGAGAACGGGCTGCGAGGAACCTATATCCTTAAGGCTGACCGCCCCGAAGGACCGTTTTTGCCTCACAGCCGCGGAGCTGTAACGCCTGACGGCTGGGAGTGCCTTGACGGAACGCTTTATATTGAAAACGGCGTTCCGTACCTTGTGTTCTGCCACGAGCACACCCAGATTATTGACGGAACGGTCTGCTATATTGAGCTGAGCGCGGACCTTACCCGCTCCGTCGGCGAGGCGGTAACGCTGTTTGCGGGCTCTTCGCCGTTTTATATCAGGCAGGCGCCTGAGGATTCGCACTACGTAACGGACGGGCCGTTTATGTTCAGGGCTGAAAACAATACGCTTCTTATGCTCTGGTCTACCTTCATTGAGGGTCAGTACGCCGAATGTCTCGTACGTTTTAAGGACGGCAGCATAAAAAACGCCTTTGAGCATTTGCAGCCGCTGATTGATAACGACGGCGGCCACGGCATGGTTTTCAGAGCAGGCGAACGCTTATTCCTTACCTACCATAAGCCCAACCGCACAGGCTGCGAGCGCCCGCATTTTGTTGAACTGAAGGAGGCTGCTGACGGCGTGCCCTATATTGTCAAATAAAATACAGTTAGCTAAACAAATAATAACGACAGCGACAAAGGAGATAAAAATGGAATTAATTCAAAGCTTTTCAGTTGACCACACAAAAATAGTACCCGGTATTTTCACAAGCAGGGTTGATTACCTGGGCGAGCACACGGTTACCACGTATGACATAAGGCTTAAAAGACCTAACAGAGAGCCCGTTATAGACGTTGCGGCAA
>CAMOWP010000018.1 GCA_946628455.1 uncultured Clostridia bacterium
TGTCAATCTGCATTGTAACGTTATCCTTTGTGATAACGGGCTGCGGCTTGAAATCAACAACCTGCTCTTTTAATGAAACTGTTTTTGCGATTCTGTCAAGGAAGGGGATTTTAACGTGAAGTCCCGTGTCCCATGTTGCGTAGTAAGCGCCAAGTCTTTCAAGAACGAAAGCCTTTGACTGCGGTACTATTCTGATGTTTGTTACTACAAGCGCTGCAATGATTAAGAATATTACTATTGCAATGATTACTCCTGTTGGCATAATTTTTCTCCTTTTTCTGTAATTAATGTTTATTGTTTTATATTAAATATTTTTTACTGTTTAATTGATACTATCAGCTTAACGCCTTCGATTTTTTCAACCGTGACGATTGAGTCCTTAGGTATTATGCTGCCGTCGGAGGAGCGGGCAGTCCATACGTTTCCGTCTGCCTTTACCTGACCGGTGGGAACTATGTTGTTGATTTCTTCGGTTACAATCGCATCCTGCCCTATGCATTTGTCTGCGTTCGTTTTTTCAATCTTCGGCGTCAGCCGTTTTTTGACGAGCGGCCTGAGCGCGATAAGTACAATCAGCGAAACCGCAAAGAATATTACGAACTGCAGCCATTGGGGCGCTCCCAGCGGAACCGAGATAAGCGCGGCGAGCGACCCTGCAACGAACCATATTGAAACAAGCTGCGCAGTAACGCCCTCAAGTATTCCGAAAACGACTATCGCTCCTACCCATACAACATACATATTCATACCCATTTCCTCCTTTCATAGTATTCATATGAAATGCGTAATATAATATGTTATATATATCATATTATAATGCAATTTTGTGAACTGACCATTCCCATATGTTGACCTTATTATACCATATTTTGCGAATTTTTTCAATATGTTGGGGTTGAGCGGAAATGAGATTTACAGTCTGTTCATAAATATATACTACCCCTTGTGGTCATATATATGCCGTGTTATTCCTGTAGTATATCCTGATTTTTTCGTTCATATCTTACAATTTGTCAAAACCGTTAATTTTTTAACAATTGTATAAATTCTTGACATATTTTTAGTCTGTGCTATGATATAAAAATCAAAGGAAAAGAGGAATTATTATGGCTTCAATACTTGAAACGGCAATGCTTATCTGCTTCGGTCTTTCATGGCCGATAAATCTCGTTAAAAATATAAAGGCGAAAACTGCTAAGTCAACGAGCCTGAATTTCCTTTTACTCATTATTTTCGGCTATCTCTGCGGAATAGGGGCAAAGTTTGTATCACATCAGATAAACTATGTTCTAATAGTTTATTTTTTAAACTTAGCCGTTGTCGGCGCAAATCTTGTTGTCTACTTTATTAACAAAAATTACGATAAAAAATCACTTTGAATCATAATTAAAAAGCTGTATCGGTTGACGATACAGCTTTTTTTAAAGCACTATAACGCAGTGACCCTTTTTGAGAATTATATCTCCTCTTTTAAGATTATCCGCTTTTTGCGTATACTCGCTGTCTGTAAAAAGGTCAAACTGCTCTGTTTTCATAAGATGCTCTTGCAGGTTTCCCGTGTAGGCGTCCTTGCTCACTTTTATCCCCGCTGCGTTAACGCAGACGGAAACGAGCGCCGAGCAGTCTGTTTCGCATTTCTTATCAATTTTAGTTAAATCCCAGCCTGCCGCTTTTGCGCGGTCATAAAGCGTTGTCCGCTCATACTGGTCATAGCCAATATTTTCGTTGTCGCACGCCGCCTCCATTGCCGCCGCAATCTTTTCTGCAGCCTCGGGGCTCTTTGCGCGGATAACGGCGCTCCACGAGGATTTATAGTAGCTTCTTCTGTGAACCTCGTCGCCGGTCTGGTCGCCTGCTTCTCCGCCGTATTTTTCTCCGTTTTCGTCGCAAATCGCATGGCCGATTGTAACCTGTACAGCCTCGCTTTTTCTATGCTCCTGCTTTTTATCAGCAGCGGGAGCCCTGAAAATAAGCACTGCCGCAACGGCAATCAAGGCAACAAAAACAGCGAGTATTAACGCTTTTCTTTTCATTATTCCGCCGCCTGCCTTTTAAGCTTTTTGAGTACTATATTATACATAATTACGCTTGCGATTATGCATATGAAATCAGCTGTAGGCTGCGCCCAGATTAATCCCTCAAGCCCAACGAGCTTATCCATAATGAAGAGAAGGGGGAGGTAAATGAGCCCCTGCCTTCCGACTGCGAGCAGAAGCGACTGAAAGCCCTTACCCATTCCCTGGAATGAGAAATTAACGATAAAGAGAATTCCTATTACAGCGCCTGAAGCCATAAGCGCCGTAAGCATTTTTACACCGTAATTTATAACCTCTTCGTTTTCAATGAAAACCTCAATAACCTGCCGCCTTGCAAACATATAAACCGCCGTCAGGCTGATTCCCATTGCAAGGTTACATACCGTTGCAAAGCGGATGCTTTTATTCATTCTGTTATAATTCCTTGATCCGTAGCAGTAGCCTACAAGAGGCTGAATGCCCTGTGCAAGGCCGAGCTGAAGCATAACAACAAGCATATTCGCCTTCATTGCAACGCCCATTGCCGCAACCGCCGTATCACCGTAGTTTGAGAGAAACATATTTATAACTATAGTTGAGCAGCTCATTAAAAGATTGTTGAGCGCAGCGGGCGCGCCAACGCCGATTACGCCCTTCATAATTCCGTTTTTAGCGGAGTATCTTTTCGGCGTAATTGAGAGAATGGATTTTCCTCTTAAAAAATAAACAAGAAAGTACAAAACGCTGACAACATTTCCCAAAACCGTTGCAATAGCGGCGCCTGCAACTCCCATGCCAAGCCCGAAGGGGAGAGTGAAGCCAAACAGCTTATCCCCTGAGCTGAGAATGAAAATCGGGTCAAGAATTATGTTTGTTATCTGGCCTATCACCATGCCGACCATTGAATCCTTAGCCGCGCCCTCGCCTCTTATAAGGTTGCCAACCGTTATTGAGGTTACGATGAACGGCGCGCCGAGCGCAATATAAAAGAGATAGTCAACTGCAAAATCTATGCTGTTATCGCTTGCGCCAGCAAGGTAAAGCATCGGCTTTCTCACAATAAGAAAAACGGCTGCAAGAATAACGCTGACGCCTATTGCCGTGTAGATACAAAAGGAGGAAATAGTCTTTATTTTATCCCTGTTTCCCTCGCCGAGCGAACGCGAAACGAACGCGCACCCGCCTACTCCGAAAAGATTTCCGAGCGCGAGAAAAAACAGAAAAAGAGGCATCGCAACCGAAACTGCTGAAACCTGGTTTGCGTCTCCCGTCTGGCCTACAAAAAAGGTGTCGGCAAGATTGTAAACAATATTTATAAGCATGCCGAGCATAGACGGCAGAGCAAGAGTCCATACCGCCTTCGGCACCGTGTATTCGCTGAAAATTTTTGTGTTGTCCTTTGCCATAGATATCCTCTGTTATTTTAATAAAGCGCAAAGCTTGACAAAATCCTCCATAGTAAGCTCCTCCGCGCGTACAGAGGAATCAAGCCCGAGCTCGTAAAGCGCGGTGTCAAGCCTGCCCTTCGGTATTTTAAGAGTGGATGAAACTGAATTGATAAGCGTTTTTCTCCGCTGAGCAAACGCTGCACGAACAAGCGCGAAAAACTCCTTCTCGCTGTCAATTTTATAGTTAGGGGCTTTAGAAAGAGTTATTTTTATAACTGCGCTGTCAACCTTAGGAGAGGGCATAAAGCTCTCTCTTCCGACGTTGAAAAGGAGCTCTGCCTCGCCTGCATACTGAACTGCCGCGCTGACTGCTCCCGCCTCTCTTGTTCCGAGCTTCGCCGTCAGCCTTTCGGCTGCCTCCTTCTGCACCATAACCTCAATTTCATCAATTTTTGCGTTGCTTTCAAGAAGCAGCATAATAACGGGAGAGGTGATGTAATACGGAAGGTTTGCGCACACCTTTACGCTGCTGCAGCCGCTGAATTTTTCGTCCATAAGCTGCGCGAGGTCAAGCTTCATAATGTCTCCCTCAACAAGCTCAAAGTTGTCAAAATCGCCGAGAGTTTCCTCTAAAACGGGATAAAGCCGACTGTCAAGCTCAACGGAAACAACCTTGCCCGCAACGCGGCAGAGCTCCTTTGTAAGAACGCCGATTCCCGCGCCTATTTCAAGAACTCCCGTGTTTTCGTCGCAGCCGAGCATTTCAGCCATTTTCGGGCAGACCTCGTCGTCTATTAAAAAGTTCTGACCAAGCGCTTTTGAAAACCTGAAGCCGTTCTTTTTTAACAGACGGTCAACGGTGTTTATGTCGCACAAATTGTAATCCATATTTTTTTACCCCCGATATTTGCAAGTATTTTATCATAAAGAGGTAGCATAATCAATATAAAAAATATTGATATATTTATTTTATTATGTTATAATACTTATTCAAATTGCACAAAATTAAATTTTACATTTAAGACAGAGGAATTACCTATGCTTAAAAAACTTTCAAAATATATGCACGGCTTATGGCTGCTCTGCGTAATCAGCGCCTCGGGTATGATTATTGAGGCAATCTGCGAGCTTGCTCTGCCGTCAATTGCAAACCATATTTATAACCAGGTTTCCGCCGCAAGGGACAGCGGAGACGATATTAAGGGTTACGTTATAAAAATCGGGCTTGCAATGTTCGGGCTTGCCGTTGTCGGATTGCTCGGAGGCCTCGCAACAATGAAGGCTTCCTCAGAGGTCAGCCAGCGCTTTTCTTACCGCTTAAGGCGCGATATGTTTGATAAAATCAGCAGCTTTTCGTTTAAGAATATTGATTCGTTTTCAACCTCGTCTCTCACAACGAGAATGACAAACGACGTAACTATGCTTCAGAACACCGTTATGATGGTGCTGCGCATTCTTGTGCGCGCTCCCGCGCTTCTTGTTGTTTCGGCGTTTTTCGCGTTTTCAATCAACTGGCGAATCTCAATGATTCTAGTTGCTCTGCTTCCCGTTATTGTTGTTATCGTTGCGCTTATTCTGAAATTCGGCTTCCCGCTTTTCCAGAAAATGCAGAGAAAAATCGATAACGTAAACAGAGTAGTTCAGGAAAACTTAATCGGAATCAGAGTAGTCAAGGCGTATGTACGCGAGGACAGGGAAAAGGATAAATTCCACAACGCTTCAGACGAGCTTGCCGCTCAGGGCTCAAAGGCTGCAGGGCTTATCGTAACCGTTATGCCGATTATGATGCTGCTTCTGAACATTGTCATTATGTTTATTTATTACAAGGGTGCAACCGAGGCCGCAGCAGGCAAAATGGACGTAGGTCAGATTTCGGTTCTCGCTTCCTACATAGTTCAGGTGCTGATGAATATTGTTATGGTTTCCATGCTCCTTTTGCAGATAACAAGGGCAAAGGCGTGCGGGGACCGTATCGTTGAGGTGCTTGATACAGAGATTGACATTCAGAATCCCGAAAAACCGTTTGTTCCCGAAAGCCCCGAAGGCGCTGTTGAATTTGAAAACGTTTCCTTCGGCTACCATGAAGGCGACCATGTTCTTGAAAACATCAGCTTTAAGGCAAACGCCGGCGAGGTTATCGGAATTATCGGCTCAACGGGCTGCGGAAAGTCAAGCCTTGTTAATCTTATTCCGAGGCTTTACGACGTTGATGAGGGCGCGGTGAAGGTTGACGGCGTTGACGTCAGGGAATATGACTTAACGGCGCTTCGTGATATTATCGGCGTTGTGCTTCAGAAAAATGTTCTTTTCTCGGGAACGATTAAGGAAAACGTGCGCTGGGGCAAACAGGACGCAACGGATGAGGAAATTGAAGAGGCGTGTAAGCTCGCGCAGGCGCACTCCTTTATTCTTGAGCAGCCCGACGGCTACGATACTGATTTATCCCAGGGCGGCCTTAACCTTTCGGGAGGCCAGAAGCAGAGACTCTGCATAGCAAGAGCAATGATTAAGAAGCCGAAAATTCTTATTCTTGACGATTCAACCTCTGCTGTTGACACGGCAACAGAGGCTAAAATCCGCGACAGCTTCTATAACGAGCTCGGCGACGCAACAATTCTTATTATCGCACAGCGAATTTCCTCAGTTCAGGACGCAGATAAAATCATTGTGCTTGATGAGGGAAGGATAGATTCAGTCGGTACTCACAGCGAGCTTATGGAAAAAAGCGAGATTTACCGCGAAATCTGTTCAACACAGCAGAAGGGGGTGCTTGAGTAATGCCGGGACCCGGAGGACCGAGAAATCCGGGCGTTGTTAAGCCTAAGGACGCAGGCAAAACGCTTAAGGGTATTCTCAGATATATCGGAAAAAGCAAGTACCTTCTGATATTTGTTTTATTTTCACTTATTTTAACAACAATATGCCAGGCGGGAGCCTCCTATTGGCTCAAGCCAATTCTCAATGACACAGCAAACACAATCAAAGCAGGCACCTTCGCAACTGAGGGAATTAAGCTGCTTATTAAAAATCTTGCAATCGTTTCGGTGTTTTATATCGGTGCGTCTGTGTTTATGTTTGTTCAGGCGAAGATTATGGTAAAAATCGCCTATTCAACAACAAACCAGATTCGTAAGGATTTATTTGACCATCTTCAGACCTTGCCGCTGAGATATTTTGATTCTCAGACCCACGGTGAGGTTATGAGCCGCTTTACAAACGACGTTGATAATATACAGATGATGCTTGAGCAGACCATCGTTCAGCTTATCTCCTCTGTATTCAGCTTCGTTTCGGTTATCGTTATGATGATTGTGCTCAAGTGGCAGCTCTTTCTCGTTGCGCTTGTTTTTCTCGTTATTATGGTTGTCAATTCCGTAAACATCGCAAAGCGGACGAGGAAATATTACAAGGCTCAGCAGAAGGCTCTCGGCGAAATGAACGGCGAAATTGAAGAGGTTATGGAGGGTATGAAGGTCGTTAAGGTCTTTAACCATGAGGCGCAGGCTGCAGGCGATTTTGATACTCTTAACGATAAGTACAGAAACGTTGCAACAAAGGCTAATTTCTTTACGGGAATTATGGGTCCCTGCTCAACGGGAATCAACAACGCCTCATATGCAACCATAACGCTGACGGGCGGAATCCTCGTGCTTATGGGCTCGCTTGATATCGGAACGTTCTTTACCTTCCTGAGCTATTCAAAGCAGTTCACTCAGCCGATTAACCAGATTATGAACCAGATGAATAACATTTTTTCAGCGCTTGCCGGCGCCGAAAGAGTGTTTGAAATTATGGATATGGAAAGCGAGGTTGACGAGGGTACAGTAACGCTTGAGGAGGTTAAGACGGAAAACGGTAAGCGCTGGTACTGGATTGACGGCGAAAACAGAATCCCCGTTGAAGGAAAGGTTGTTTTTGACGGAGTTACCTTCGCTTATGTTGAGGGAAAAACAGTTCTTAAGGATATTAACCTTTACGCAAAGCCGTCTCAGAAAATTGCCTTCGTAGGCTCAACGGGCGCGGGCAAAACAACCATCACAAATCTTATCAACCGTTTTTATGATATCCAGCAGGGAATAATTACCTATGACGGCATAGACATCAAGCGGATTAAAAAGGCAGACCTCAGGCGCTCGCTTGCAATGGTGCTCCAAGATACGCATCTCTTTACGGGAACGATTATGGATAACATCCGTTACGGCAGGCTTGACGCAACGGATGAGGAGTGCATAGCCGCTTCAAAGCTCGCTTCAGCCCATTCGTTTATCAGGCATCTTGAAAACGGCTACGATACCGAGATTACGGGCGACGGCTCAAATCTCTCACAGGGCCAGCGCCAGCTTCTTGCAATTGCAAGAGCCGCCGTTGCGGACCCGCCCGTTATGATTCTTGACGAGGCAACCTCGTCAGTAGACACAAGAACGGAAGCGCATATCGAGCACGGTATGGACCGCCTTATGGTCGGCAGAACGGTATTCGTTATCGCCCACAGGCTTTCAACCGTCCGTAACTCAAACGCAATAATGGTGCTTGAAAACGGAGAAATTATTGAGCGCGGAGACCATTCCTTCCTGCTTGGGCTCAAGGGCAGATACTATGAGCTCTGTACAGGAAAGGCAAAACTGTCATAGTTCTTCAAAACTATATATTGTGGTTAAAAAACAAAAAAATACAACTACTGCCACCCGAATTTGTAAAAATCGGAAATTGCAAAAAAAATAATAAAAAGTCTTTACAAAGTTGACTCTGCGTGCTATAATCTATTTGATTAATTATGTTGATACATATAAATTTATAATATTATTGAGGTGTTCACAAATGAAAAAATTGCTTTCAATTATCCTTTCGCTCGTTATGATGGTTTCAGTAGGCGCTCTTTCAGTTACCGCTTTTGCTGAAACAGTAGGCAGCATCGAAACTACTGAGCCTGTTACTAAGAATAAGATTATCCCTCAGGTAAACGGTAATAACTCAAATGACGTTACCTGGGAGTGGGTATCTGAAAATCCGAAGCAGATTAAGTTCACTTATACCGGCGACGGCACTCTTGAATCATGGGATTTCGGCGACCTTGAAGAGGGCGTAGATTATAAGGTTATTGACGAAGGCGATAACACTATCACTATCGAGCTTCTTGACCAGAATTATGACGGCGATATCATTGCTAACGCTGTTGTTGATGAGGAAGAAGAGGAAACTACCAAAGCCGGAACAACAACTAAGCAGAACAAGAGCCAGACCTCACCTAAGACCGGTGCAGCTGCAGCTGCTGGCATCGCTGCTATGGGTGCAGGCGTAGCTATCCTTACTGCTCTTAAGAAGAAGGAAGACTGATTTACAGCAATTTTATAACCCGTAACTCATGTTACGGGTTTTTTGTTTAGGAGACTGATTATGTCAGATAATTATAAAGATAATCTTGATGAGGAATTCGAGGAAGAGCGTTCAAACAAAAGGGGTGCGCGCATACTGCTGATTATCGTTGCGGTTGTTCTTATCGTTTTCGGTGCGGCGTATTCGGGATATTATATGTATTCTCAGTACAGCGCCTCACAGGAAAGCGAGCAGTACACGCAGGTGCAGGTGACCGAGGCTGAAACGGGAAAGGATAAAAAGGTTAAAAATCCCGTTAATTTCAAAAAGCTTCAAAAACAAAATGAAGATATTTATGCCTGGATTAAGGTGCCTGAAACAAAGGTTGATTACCCGATAGTTCAGTCGCCTTCAAGCGATGAGTTTTATCTTAAGCACAGCGCGCTTACAAGAAACTGGGCAGCAAGCGGAGCAATTTACACTGAGATGTGTAATTCAAAAAGTTTTAAAGACAGGGTAACGGTAATTTACGGTCATAACGGCTATTCGGATACTATGTTCACAACGCTGCATAAATTTGAAAGCAAGGAGTTTTTTGATAAAAACGATAAGTTCTATATTTACACTCCTAAGGCTAAGCTGACCTACAGGATTGTTTCCGCCTTCAAGTATGATAACAGGCACATTATGAACACCTATCAGTTCCTTGATAATCAGGTTTTTGAGGAGTTTCTTAAAACAGTTCAGCATCCTCAGTCAACGCTTAAAAATGTAAGAAAAAATCTTGACAAACCGCTTGCGTTAGATGATAATATAGTCATACTTTCAACGTGTATAAAAAACCAGAAAAGCAACAGATATTTAGTTTGTGGGGTATTAGTAAAAAATGAAAAAACCTATTGATCCCAATCTTGGCGACGCGCTTGATGAAGAGCTCCTCCTCGGCGGCTCTGACAAGGAAATTTCAATAGAGGAATTCGGCTTTAACGATTATTCGGAGCCCTCTGCCGAGCCAAAGTTTTCGGTTAAGGATAAGGATACGGGCGAGGAAATAGACCTTAAGGAAAAGGCAAAGCCTGCCGCTATGGACCCGGATAAGGAATATTATCACCATCATCACCATCATCACCATTCGTCCGACGGCTCCGGCAGTTCTTCGGGAAGCTCGCACCATTCTTCAGGCAGCTCGCATCACTCCTCGAGCGGTTCACATCACTCCTCGGGAAGCTCGCATCACTCCTCGGGAAGCTCACATCACTCCTCGGGAAGCTCGCGCCGTTCTTCAGGCAGTTCGCATCACCACCATCATCACTCCTCAAAAAAGAACAAGAAAAAGCTTCCTGTTCCCGCAAAGATTGCAATCGGCGTTTTAATTGCAATATTCATTTTTACCGCGGTTGGCGTGGGAACGTTCCTTGCTCTTATGTTAAACGGTAAAAGCGATATGAAGCCTGATACAAGCGGCAGCGAATATCAGGAGACGATTGAGTATAAAGGCCATACCTATAAATATAACGAGGATATCCTCGCAATCGGCTTTATGGGTATTGATCAGCGCGAAATGAAAACCTCGCAGGAAACAAATTTCGTCGGTGCAGCCGATGCGGACGTTGTTCTTGCAATAGATTCCAAAACGGGAAAAACAAAGGCTATTTCAATCCCGCGTGACACGATGGTTGAAATTGAGGTTTATACCGCAAGCGGAGTTTACCTCAGAACGCAGAAGGCTCAGCTCTGCCTTGCCTATGCTTACGGCGACGGAGGAACTAAAAGCTGCCAGAACACTGTCGGCGCTATGAGCAGAGTCCTACTCGGAGTTCCTATTTCAAAGTATTTTGCCCTTAATCTTGACGGCATAAAACCGCTTAACGACGCAGTCGGCGGGGTAACCGTTGATTCCCTCTTCGATTTTGAGGACCAGGGAATTAAAAAGGGCGATACGGTAACTCTTCACGGCGATATGGCGGAAATGTATGTCAGACGCCGCAGCATGGAGGACATTAACGCTTCCCTCAACCGTGTTGAGAGACAGACGCAGTATATTAAAGCGTATGCCGCTCAGGTTGTTCCTGCAGCCATGAAGGATTTCGGCATAGTGAGAGACCTTTATAACACGGGAAAGGATTTTTCCATTTCAAACATTTCAATGAGCAATGTAACTTATATGGGTACTTTGCTTCTGTCGAGAAATATAACAGATTTTGAAACGAGAACAATCAAGGGCGAAATGAAGGCTTCAAAGGACCCTGTTCTTGACGGCGTTGTTCACGCTGAGTTTTATCCTGATGAGGATGACTTAACCGAGGCGGTGCTTGACGCATTTTATACACAGATAGATTAAATAAAAAGAGGAGAGCTCTTGTGTGAATATGCACGGGCTCTCCTTTTTAAAATGCATATTTATTCTTAAAAATGCATTTTATTTCATATTTGTTTTGACTTTTACGCGTTAATGTGATATAGTAATTTTATTACATTATATTTAGGGGGAATATTAAATGCAAAAGAGAAAAAGACGCTTTACTTTAGCTGCTCTTCTCGCTGTGGTTTTATGCATGGCTCTGTTCGGCTCAATGTCTGTTTTTGCCGAGGACGCTCAGCCTGAGCTCACTGCCGCTGCAGGAAACGTTGTAACCGTTGGCGACGGTGAGGACGCTGTAAGCTATGACCTCTCTCTTGAATCAGAGGATGAGGAAACCGGCAATCTCGGCGCTTCGGAGTATGTTGACAGCTATGCTGACAATCTTCAGGCAGACAGCAATTTTGAAAAAAATATAAAAACGGCTCTCGCAACGGTGCGTCAGTCAATTAAGCAGTACGCCACCTTCTGGGCGCTGCTCCCGCCGATTATTGCAATCGTTCTTGCGCTTATAACCAAAGAGGTTTATTCATCTCTCTTCATCGGTATCCTTGCAGGCGGACTTATTTATTCAAACTTTAATTTTGAAACAACAGTCGTTCACGTTTTCAAGGAAGGCTTTATCGACACGGTTGCCGATTCATATAATATCGGTATTATTATCTTCCTTGTTCTTCTCGGCGCGCTTGTTGCCATGATGAACAAAACGGGAGGCTCGGCTGCGTTCGGCCGTTGGGCTGCAAAGCATATTAAATCGAGAACGGGCGCTCAGCTTGCAACTATCGCTCTCGGCGTTCTGATTTTCGTTGACGACTATTTTAACTGCCTTACAGTCGGCTCGGTTATGCGTCCGGTAACAGATAAAAAGAAGATTTCAAGAGAAAAGCTTTCTTATCTTATAGACGCAACCGCAGCTCCCGTGTGCATTATCGCTCCCATTTCTTCCTGGGCTGCAGCTGTTGCAGGCTTCGCAAAGGGCGCGGGCGCAGAGAGCGGAATGTCTCTTTTCATCCAGGCAATTCCGTATAATTTCTATGCTCTGCTTACAATCGTAATGATGATTTTCCTTGCTGTAACAAAGTTTGACTACGGCCCGATGGCTAAGTTTGAAAGAGCGGCAAAGGAAAGCGAATCAGTCGAAAAGCTCGAAAAGCTCACGCAAAAGGCAGAGGAAATTTCAAACGACAAGGGTAAGGTTATTGACCTTGTTATCCCCGTTATCTTCCTCATTATTGCCTGCGTTATCGGAATGATTTATTCAGGCGGCTTCTTCGATTCCGAATCGGAATGCTTCCATAACTTTATTGATTCATTCTCGGAAAGCGACGCGTCGGTAGGCCTTGTATTCGGCTCATTTATTACAATTATCTTTGCAGTTATTTACTTTGTATGCAGAAGAGTTATCTCCTTTAAGGACTGCATGGGCGCTCTTCCCGAGGGCTTCAACGCAATGACTCCCGCAATCCTTATCCTTGTTTGCGCTTGGACTCTTAAAACAATGACCGATTCGCTCGGTGCAAAGATATTCATTTCTCAGCTTATTGAGGGACAGGCAGCAGGCCTTCAGCTTATGCTCCCTGCAATTATCTTCCTTATTGCCGTTGGTCTTTCCTTCGCAACGGGAACCTCATGGGGAACCTTCGGTATCCTTATTCCGATTGTTCTTTCCGTATTCTCTGCAACAGACGGCCCGATAACAATTATCGCCGTTTCAGCTTGTATGGCAGGCGCAGTTTGCGGAGACCATTGCTCACCCATTTCGGATACAACGATTATGGCGTCTGCAGGCGGCCAGTGTGACCACGTTAACCACGTTTCAACTCAGCTGCCTTATGCGCTTACAGTTGCAGGCGTATCTTTTGTAACATATATTATCGCAGGCTTTGTAAAGAGCGCGGCTATCGCTCTTCCTGTAGGTATTGTGCTTATGCTCGCAACTCTCTTTATTCTCAAAGCAGCGCTTGGAAAGAAAAAAGCTTAATAAGTAAATCATTAAGAGAAAGCGGACGCTTGTTGTGTTCGCTTTCTTTTTCTTGACTTATTCATTTTTTTCATATATATTGAAATTAAGGAGTGATATTTATGAGACTTAATAAAGAAGAAATAATTAAGTTTGTAAAGGACAACAATATTAAATCCGTTAACCTCAGCTTCTGCGATATTTACGGAAGAGAAAAGAATATCGTTATTATGCCCGAGAAGCTGAGCGGTGCATTTGAGCACGGAATTGCCTGTAATATTTCTGAGGTTAAAAATTTCGGCGAGGGGATTTACAGAAATGTTCTTCTTCACCCTGAATATGAAACCTTCTCCGATATGCCCTGGAAAGAGGAAAATGACCGCGCGGTAAGGCTGTTCTGCAGTATGACTTATGCAGACGGCACCCCGTTTGACAGAAGGGGAACAAAGAGCCTTCTGAAAAAGGCGATTGCCGCTGCTGACGAGGAAGGATATGAATTCTTCTTCCTTTGTGAGCTTGAGTTTTATCTCTTCAAGCTTGATGAAAACGGAAAGCCGACCAAGGAGCCTTATGATGAGGCAAGCCTGTTTGATATTCCGCCTGAGGATAAGTGCGAAACAGTCAGAAGAAAAATCTGCCTTGCG
Source organism: uncultured Clostridia bacterium (assembly GCA_946628455.1). Taxonomy (GTDB): domain Bacteria; phylum Bacillota; class Clostridia; order Oscillospirales; family Acutalibacteraceae; genus Eubacterium_R. Next base: position 13,680 of record CAMOWP010000018.1, read on the forward strand.
CTTGAAAAGATGGGAGTATTTCCGAATAACACATTCCATGAGGCAGGCCCGGGCCAGAATAAAATAACCTTCAGTTATACTGACCCGCTCACCGCAGGAAATAACATAACAACCTTAAAGGCTGTTATTAAAAATGAGGCGGCAAACTGCGGCCTTTATGCTGACTTTTCGCCTAAACCCCTTGCAGACAAGCCCGGCAACGGCTTCCATATAGGAATATCCGTCAGGGCTAACGACGGTAATAACGCCAATACTGCGTTTGCGTTGTCTGGTATGATGGATAAAATCTGTGAAATGACGGCGTTTTTGAATCCTTTTGATAAATCGTATAAGCGTATCGGCAAGCTCGGCGCGCCGATATACGTTTCATGGACAAGCGAAAATCGCGAGCAGCTTTTCTGTGTTCCTGAAACGGTCGGAAAGTACAGGCTTGTTAAGCTTCGCTCCTCCGATTCAACAGTTAACCCGTATCTTGCGTTTGCGCTTCTGATTTATGCGTCGCTTGACGGAATAAAGAAGCAAACGGAAATCCCTCCTGTCTCAAATTTTGATTTTGACACCGCTGATGAAAGCGTTGTTTCAGGCTATAAGAAGCTTCCCGCTTCCTTTGAAGAGGCACGCAGCCTCGCAATGAACAGCGAATTTATTAAAGAGTATGTTCCCGATGACCTGATAAAAATGTATCTTAAGCTTTAAAAAGCAAAAGCTGTACCGTAATTTACGGTACAGCTTTTTTATTTATATTTATGTTTGTTATAGATTAAATACCTTGATTGCGTTTTCAGAGAGAATTTGCTTTTTTTCTTTTTCGGAATATCCGAGTGACAAGAAACGCTCAAGCTCAACGGAGGGAGACCACATCGGGTAGTCCGTTCCGAAGAGGATTCTGTCCGTTCCGTAACGCGCGAATATTTCCTTGATTTTTTCATCGCTGAGCCAGTGGAAGCTTGAGGAGCAGTCAACATAAAGGTTATCAATTCCGCAAAGCCTTTTTGATGCCTCCTCCCAGATTGACCAGCCTCCGAGATGTGCGCCTACTATTATTAAATCGGTATATATTTCAAGAATCGGCAGAAGCCTGTTCGGGTTAGAGTTATCATATCTGCTGTCGCCCGTATGCATTAAAATCGGGAGCCTTGCCTTTTCGCAGAGCTCATAGATTTTAAGACATCTGTAATCGTCAATCTTAAAGCCCTGAATGTCAGGGTGGAGCTTGACTCCGTGAAGCCCGAGAGCAATTATCTCCTCAACATCCTTCTGAATATCCTTGCTGTCAGGATGAAGAGTTCCGAGCCCGATAAACTTTCCGCCGCTGTTTTCGGCGACTCCTGAAATATAATGATTAATGCTTGAAACCTGTTTGGGAGAGGTGGCAACGGACTGGACTATATACCTGTCAACGCCTGCCCTGTCGCCCTCTCTTTCCAGCATACCGAGCGTTCCGTCTCCAAAGCCGTGAACGTGATAAAAATTTTCAATTGCGCCCTCGGCCTTCTCAGCGATTTTATCGGGGTAAATGTGGCAGTGAGAGTCAATTACAAGAAGCTTGTTTTCAACCATTAAGCCGTTACAACCCCTGCAGCCTTCTGCAGTCCTAACTTTTTAACAGCGTCTTCTCTCATCTGGTATTTAAGGATTTTGCCTGCGGCGTTCATCGGGAATTCCTTAACGAAGTCAACGTATCTCGGCACCTTGTGTCTCGCCATGCTTGCGCCTACGAATTCCTTCATCTCCTGCTCGGTCATCTCCTCTCCCTCCTTGAGAATTACGCACGCCATAATCTCTTCGCCGTATTGCTCGTCGGGAACGCCGATAACCTGAACGTCGCTGACCTTCGGGTTTGTATAGATGAATTCCTCAATCTCTTTGGGATAGATGTTTTCGCCGCCGCGGATAATCATATCCTTGAGCCTGCCCGTAATCTTGAAATTGCCGTCCGGAGTGCGGCAGGCAAGGTCTCCCGTATGGAGCCAGCCGTCCTTGTCAATTGCGGCTGTTGTTGCCTCGGGCATTTTGTAGTAGCCCTTCATAATGTTGTAGCCCCTTGCAAGGAATTCGCCCGTAACGTTGTCGGGGCATTCCTCGCCCGTTTCGGGGTCAACAATTTTGCATTCAATCTCAGGCATTGCGCGGCCTACCGTTGCAACTCTTACCTCGAGCGGGTCGTCAGTTGAGCTCATTGTGCAGCCCGGAGAAGCCTCGGTCTGGCCGTAAACAATCGTAATTTCCCTCATATTCATTTTGTTTACAACGTCCTGCATTGCCGAAATCGGGCAGGGGCTTCCCGCCATAATTCCCGTTCTCATATATGAGAAATCGGTCTTTTCAAAATCGGGGTGCTCAAGAAGCGCGATGAACATTGTGGGAACGCCGTGGAACGCCGTAATGTGCTCGTTATTAATGCACGCGAGCGACGGCTTCGGCGAAAAGTACGGAATCGGAAGGAGTGTTCCGCCGTGAGTCATTGTAGACGTCATAGCAAGCACCATTCCGAAGCAGTGGAACATCGGAACCTGAATCATCATTCTGTCCGCTGTTGAAAGGTCCATTCTGTCGCCAATGCACTTTCCGTTGTTTACTATGTTGTAGTGCGTGAGCATAACGCCCTTCGGGAAGCCTGTTGTTCCAGAGGTGTACTGCATATTGCAGACGTCGTCAGGCTTAACGGCAGCCGCAAGCGCGTAAACCTCTTCCTTGTTAACCTGTGAAGCGCGCTCAAGAGCCTCGTTCCACTCAAGGCAGCCCTTTTGCTTAAAGCCTACCGTTATAACGTTTCTGAGGAAGGGGAGCCTCTTGCTGTGGAGCGGCTTGCCCTTTTTTGTGTTTTCAAGCTCGGGGCAGAGCTCGGCAACGATTTTGCCGTAGTGCGTGTCCTTAGCGCCCTCTGTTATAACAAGGGTGTGTGTATCTGACTGCTTTAAAAGATATTCAGCCTCGTGAATCTTGTACGCCGTGTTAACGGTTACAAGAACGGCACCGATTTTAACGGTTGCCCAGAAGGTGATGAACCACTGCGGAACGTTTGACGCCCAGATTGCAACGTGACTGCCCGCCGTAACGCCCATTGATATAAGAACTCTTGCAAATTCATCAACGTCGTCGCGGAATTCGGAATACGTTCTTGTGTAGTCAAGCGTTGTGTATTTGAACGCGTACTGGTCAGGGAATTCCTCAACCATTCTGTCAAGCACGTCTGAGAAGGTCTTTTCAATAAGAAGGTCCTTTTTCCATACGAATCTTCCCGTGTGCGCATTGTTGTAATATAAAGTCTTTTCCTTGCCTGCGGTGTAGTTGAACTGCTTCATATATGTTACGAAATGGGAGAAAATGATTTCCATATCGTCAATTTCCTCAAACCATCTCGGGTCCCATACAAGGGAGATAAAGCCGTCAAAGTTAACGCTTCGAAGCGCGAGCATAACGTCCTTCATCGGGAGCTCACCCTCGCCGATAAGGCAGTATTCGTAGCCGTTTTCAGCCTTTCTTACATCGCTTATCTGAACATGCTTAACGTATGCGCCGAGGTTTTTGATTATTGAATCGGGCTTTTCTCCGATTGCCGTGTACGCCGCGCTTACATTCCACAGAGCCGCAAGGCTGTCGCTTGCAAAGTTTTCAAGAATATCTCTTAAAACTGCCGTGTCTGCAAACATTCCTTTAGTTTCGATAAGCAAAACGATTTTTTTGTTTTCAGCTATCGGAACAAGCTTTTCAAGCATTTGAGTAACAAACGCAAAATTTTCCTCTGTTTTTTTCTCAGCCTCCGCTCTTACTCTTACGTAAGGAATGCTGAGGTTTTCGGCAATATCAATGCAAGCCTTAACCTCGCTTATTGTTGCGTCCTCCTTTTCCTCGTCCGAAAGGTCGCAGATTGTGTCAATGCAGGCGAGTGAAAGCTTTCTTTCAAAGAGCTTGCGCTTTGTCATATTTGCGGTGTATTCGTGAAAAGCTCCGTTTTTATCCGTAAAAAGAGGATTGTGGATGTTATGAAGCTCAATGCCCTTAAAGCCTAAATCCTCTGCGGTGTCGCAGAATTCTTCAAAGCTGATGTTGTACCAGCCTTTTGTGGAAAACGAAAGCTTCATCCTTATGCCTCCTCGTAAACAATTTTGTTGATAGCGTTAAGATACGCCCTTATGCTTGCGCCGATAATATCTGTTGAAATGCCGTTGCCCGAATAGAGCTTTCCGCCCGAGCGAAGCTTAACAACAGCCGAGCCCATTGCCTCCTTGCCCTCGGTAACAGCCTGAATCTGAAAATCGTCAAGCTCATAGTGACGGCCTATAATTTTATCTATCGCGATAAAGGAAGCGTCAATCGGGCCGTCGCCGATTTCAATGCCCTCAGTCGGCACGCCGTCGCGCTCAAGAACAATGTGCGCGCTCGCTGTGATGATATTTCCGTTATTTATAACGTAGCTTACGAGCTTGTAGGCTGACGGAACCTGAAGCGCCGCAGAAGCAACGATTGCGTCAAGCTCCTTTGCGCCGACGTTCTTCTTTGAGGCAACTCGGAGGAATTCGTTGTAAACGTTAATTGAATCGTCCTCTGATAAGTCGTAGCCGAGCTTCTTGACAGCTGTGAGAACTGCCTCCTGAGTGTCGTTTTTATCAAGCCTTATGCCGTCAAAATCAGCGTTAACCGTAACGGTTGTGTTTTCATTTTTTGCGTTGTCTGTAATCCAGTTAATCTGCTTAACTATTCTGTGAAGCTCGGTGTATTTGATGTTTGAGGAAATATCGTAATCGTTGCCGTAATCCTTGATGATAGAGCCGAAGGTGTCAAGGCTCACCGTGTCTCCGCCAACCGCGCACTTAACGCAGGAGGCGCCGTTTCTTACTGCCAGGATTGCCTGAGCCGCCGCGAGCCCCGCCTTGTTGTTGCACTTAATGCCAACGGGAACGCCTGTGTTTTCAATTATCTCCTTAACAAACTGAGCAAAATCATCGGGCAGCATGGAGCCCGCCGTGTCGCAAACAGTGATTCTGTCTGCGCCTGCCTGAGTAGCGTTTTTGATTGCGCTGTAAAGGAAATCTCTCTCCGCTCTCGTTGCGTCCGTTGCGCAAAATTCAACGGAGCTTACCTTTTCCTTTGCCGTCTTAACTGCCTTTTCAATCCAGTCAAGCATCTTTGCAGGCTTGAGGTGGCAGGTGTATTCCATACCTACGGGAGATACGGGAAGCTCAATTCTTATCGTTTTATGGTTAGTGTTTTCAAGCGCCTCGGCAGCGTCGGCAATGCTCTTTTCGCTCATACCTGCGGCAACTGAAATATTGCTGTGCTTAACAAATGATGAAACTGTTCTGACTAACAGGATATCAGTTTTTCCGTCTGTAATTTCAGGTAGCTCAATGATGTCTGCATTTAGCTTTTCAAGCTGACGAGCGATTTCAATTTTCTCTTTGAAGCTGAAGCTGTTGTGTGCGCGGCAGAGCGTTGTGTCTGCAATTTTGACATTTTTCATAACTAACATCCTTTCGTTTTTAATAAATAAATCCCCGAGGCGCTTGCCTCAGGGACGAATAATCGCGGTACCACCCTGATTGACCGTAAAAACGGTCCACTCTGCGAGG
>CAMOWP010000019.1 GCA_946628455.1 uncultured Clostridia bacterium
GAGTATTGCGACGCGGAGGAGCGAGCAAGACGACTATGTTTTTGACCGGGCAAACTTAAAGCCGCTGCCTGTGGCAGATGAAGGCAAGGCGCTATTAGGAAAAAACAACGAGTATTGCGACGCGGAGGAGCGAGCAAGACGACTATGTTTTTGACCGGGCAAGCTTAAAGCCGGTGGCAGCGCTGATTTTTTAAATAATTAACCCCCGAAGGTGGATTCCTTCGGGGGTATTTTTTTGCGTAAAAATAATCCGGCTTTTTAAATTGTAAACATTTTGTGAACAATAATTATTCCTATGCTGGCGGCTAATAGACATAGCTTCTGCCTTAATTTATTATATATATTTGGAATAATACTTACGATTATCCTTAATGAAAGGAAGAGCATAATGAAAACCAGAAGAGCTATATCAGTAATTTGCGCAGTAATATTGATTCTTTCAGCTTGCTTTATTGCAGCAGCAGCACAGACGGGAAACACGAAAATCACCGTCGGCAGTGTTGAGGCGGACGCCGGAGACACCGTTCAGGTTGACGTTTCAATTAAAAACAACCCTGGTATCTTAGGCGCTATGCTTTCAGTTGACTATGACGAAGGGCTGACCCTTATCGACGCGCAGTCGGGAGAGGCGTTTTCCGCGCTGACAATGACAAAGCCGGGAAGGTACGAGCCTCACTGTAATTTCACGTGGGACGGAATTGACATCAGCAGCAGCGATATCAAGGACGGTAAAATACTCACTCTTGTTTTCAGTGTTGATTCGGCAGCAAGCGCAGGACATATTTACAATATTTCCGTTTCAGGCGAGGACGGAGATATTGTTGATACAGACCTCAACGAGGTTTCGCCAACATTTGAAGCGGGCAAAATAACTATTAAATCTCAGGAGGAGCCCGTTGAGCCGCCCACTGACGGAACTACCTTTACGGTAGGCTCGGTTCATGGAGCAGCAGGCGAAACGGTTGACGTTAACGTTTCAATTTCAGGCAACCCGGGAATCCTCGGGGCTATCCTCTCAGTAACCTATGACGAAAGGCTGACCCTTGTGAATTCAGCCGCAGGCCCCGCCTTTTCGGCGCTGAGTATGACTAAGCCGGGCGCGTATACGTCGCCGTGTAATTTCACCTGGGACGGAGTTGATTTGGAGGACGGCGACATTAAGGACGGCGTTGTTCTTACCCTGAGCTTCAGGGTTCCCGACAGTGCGGGAGCGGGAGACGTTTACAACATAGCGGTTTCAAGCGAAGAGGGCAACATAGTTGATTCAGATATTAACACCGTTTTGCCTGAGTTCCGTTCGGGAAGCATAACTGTTGATTCCTCAGCTGTTTCCGATTCAGTTTCGTTTACCGTTGATTCAGCTGAGGGAACACCGGGAGGCACAGTTGACGTAAATATATCAATTGCAAATAACCCGGGTATTCTCGGAGCAAAGCTCACCCTGAGCTACGATGAAGGGCTTACCCTTAAAAATGCAACTGCAGGCGCCGCTTTTTCAGCGCTTGCAATGACAAAGCCCGGCCACTATTCCTCACCGTGTAATTTCACGTGGGACGGAATAGAGCTTTCGGAATCAGACATCAAAGACGGAATTGTTCTTACCCTGAGCTTTGAGGTTTCCTCCTCAGCGGCAGCGGGAGACGTTTTCAACATTTCCGTAAGCAGCGCTGACGACGATATTGTTGATTCAGACCTTCAGCCTGTTCAGGCAGAGTTCGTTGCGGGCGGAATTACAGTTTCTCACGAGCACACATACGTTACAAGCGTTGTTGAGCCCACCTGCGAGGAAAAGGGATACACACAGTACACCTGCAGCGTGTGCCATAATATATATAAAACCGATTATATAGATGAAATAGGCCATTACTATCATTACACAGGCGACAGACAAAACCCCGTTCTCACATATGAATGCGAGGACTGCGGCAAGGAATATTCAGTCAGCGCTTCTGAGGTTTATGCAATGTGGAACTCATATTACGTAAACCGCAGGCCGAACAGCACTGATAACAGAACTAAAACAGACAACAGCTCTCTTATCAACGTGGTTGCAGACAGCAGAGTGAACGACGGAATCATAAACGGCAAGGATTACGGAGTTCTTATGCGCCTTGCTGAAAAAGAGAATAATCAGTAACCGGAGCAGCCGGAAGAGGAGTGTGGTATATGTCTAAAACTAAAAAAATGTTTTTCCTCGGCGCTGTGCTGGTTATTGCTGCTGCCGTAGTCGCGGTTTTTATCCTTAGAGGTAACACCGTAAAAACGGCGGTCAATGCCGTTTCAGAATCCGCATATTCCGAAATTGTAAAAGGCGGCTACAAGGGAACTGCTGAGCAGCTTCAGGCGGCTCTTGTAAGCGAGCGTTATGACGCCGAACGAACAGCGTTTGATTTTGCCGCTGAAAACGGCTACGGCAAGAGCAAAGAGGAATGGTTAAAGACCGTTCTGGGCAACAGCGGAAGGCTGATGACTACGGAGAAGAATTCCTACGATTCCGCGTGTGAAAACGGCTTCACGTCAACGGAGGAGGAATGGCTCAAAACGCTTGAAAGCATTAATGTTAAAGAGGGAAAAACAGCGTATAAGCTTGCGTGCGAAAACGGTTTTTCAGGCTCTGCGGCAGACTGGCTTGACTGCCTGAGCGGCACTATCGGCAAAAAGGGCGCTCACCTTTATGATTTTGCCCGCCAAAAGGGCTTCAAGGGAACGCAGACTCAGCTGTTGATTCAGCTTGCCGTTACCGAGGAGATTTATTCAAAGGACGGAAAATCAGTTATTGGGCTTGCTGAGTTTAACGGATATGCTAAATCCGGGGATAAGCTGCTTGATGAAATATTCAGCGGTGAAAACGCGGATTCAAAGAGCAGAACGCTCTATTCATTTGCCGCTGATAACGGCTACAAGGGAAGCTTTGCAGAGTGGCTGTGCTTTCTGGCAACGCCGCAGTACAGCAGTCAGTCCCCGTATCAGGTGCTTGAGGCGAACGGTTACGGGCAGTCTCTTACGTATTTCCTTAACAATGCTGCTTCCGAGGGCGACAGCAGCAAGGATTACTATGACTTTGCAGTCGGCAACGGGTACAAAGGCAGCGAGGAGGAATGGAAGGCAATAATTTCAGGAAGCTTTTCCGCCTCTCCGTATGAGGTTGCCGTTAAAAAGGGATACAAAGGAACCGAGGAGGACTTTTACAAAGAGGTTACCGCTAAGTTGAACGGCAAAAGCGCTCCCTCAGAGAGCATAATTTCAAAGGTTTATGTTGATAAAAACAAGCACGTTATCGTTGAGCTCAAGGATTCAACCGGGCTTGATTTAGGCGAGACTGAAGCGGAGCAGGCTGAAAACAAGGAGTCTGCCAAAACGGTAAGCTATTTTACTGTTACCTTCAAGGATTTTGACGGCACCGTTCTTGCGGTGAAGGTTACCGCAGAGGGCGGCAGCGTTACGCCTCCCGCCGAGCCTGAAAGAGAGGGCTACCTCTTCAGGGGCTGGGATAAGCCGTTTGACAAGGTTAAGGAAAATCTTACCGTTACGGCTATGTACGAAAAGAACGATAAACCGACCGTTTCTGCGGCAAGCGTTAAGGCTGCTTCGGGGGCAAAGGAGGTTGAGGTTGCAGTTTCAGTCCGCAACAACCCCGGAATCCTCGGAATGGCGCTGAGCTGTAAATATGACGACAGCGTTATGACCCTTAAATCGGTTGAAAACGGCGAGGCTGTTTCAAACGTTCTTACCCTTTCAAAGTCAAAGACTCTTGAAAGCGGCTGCACCTTCGCCTGGGACGGAATTGAAATAAAGAAGGATGACGTTAAGGACGGCAACATCCTGATTATGCATTTTGAGATTAGCGATTCCGCAAAAAGCGGAAAATATCCGATTGAGTTTACGTATGAAGAGGATTCAATCGTTGACAACAATTTAAATAGCGTTTCCGTTGAGGTTGTTAACGGGAATGTTGAAATAGTAAATTAATACAATTTTAAGGAGGATTGTATATGAAAAAAACAAAGAAGGTATTATCCTTGCTGTTAATCCTTCTGATGGTGATGACTTTCTTACCGTCTGCAGGCATAACAGCACTGGCTGATACGGATTCACCGAAGATAACGGTTGCAAGCGTTACAACCACTCCGGGCTCAACTTTTAATGTTGACATCAGCATTAAGGATAACCCGGGTATCCTCGGAGCAGTGTTTACCTTAAGCTATGACGAAAGGCTTACCCTTACAAACGCTGTTTCAGGCGACGCTTTTTCCGCACTTGCAATGACAAAGCCGGGCAGATACCAGTCCCCGTGCCAGTTCACATGGGACGGCCTTGAGCTTTCAGAATCTGACATCAAGGACGGCGTTTTCTTAACGCTTACCTTTGAGGCTTCAGAATCAATTGAAAACGAGGCTACCTGCGATATCAGCCTCAGCTATGACGACGGCGATATCGTTGACGCAGACCTCAACCCCGTAAGCCCGACGATAACTAACGGTAAGGTCAGCGTTATTGATTTTGTTTACGGCGACGCTGACGGAAACAACAAGGTTAACACAACTGACGTAATTCTTATAAGAAGATTTATTGCAGGCGGTTACAACACCAAAATTAACGAGAAGGCTGCAAACGTTAATCTTGATTCAAAAATCAATATGACCGACGTTATTTATATTCGCCGTTTCATCGCAGGCGGATATGACATCATTCTTCCCGTTCAGCCTGCTCATACTCACACTCTTACCAAGGAGGACGAGGTTCCGGCAAAATGTACTAAGGGCGGTCACCGCGCTTATTGGTATTGCTCCTCCTGCGGAAAGTATTTCAGCGACGCAGCCTGCTTAAACGAAACTACCCTTGAGGCAACTGTTACCGAGGCGTTAGGCCACGAGACTGTTATTGACCCGGCAGTTCCCGCAACATACACAAGCACCGGCCTCACCGAAGGCTCGCACTGCTCAAGATGCCATGAGGTATTAATTCCACAGATAGTTATTCCGATTCTTGAGAAGAATGAGTATGAAATCACTTATAGCCTTTATGACGGCGACACATATCTGAAGAATATAGGAATAGATAATCCGAATCCTTCAGTTTATTCTAAGGAAGACGGCTTGACTCTCGAACCTCTCAGTGTGGACGGATATATCTTTGAAGGCTGGTATGACGCCGAAAGTGAAAGCGCACAGAAAATTGTTTCTATTCCTGTTGGCACAACAGGAGCTATCAGATTGTATGCTCACTGGAAACCGAGAGAATACACAATTCAATTTAATTCACCTATTGCACCTGTTGACAGTATTACTTATACAGTTGATAAGGGCGTTACCCTTTCAAACCCCGAATGGTTTGGATATACTTTTGTTGGTTGGACGGATGAAGACGGTGCGTTGGTCAGCAAGATAGCTAAGGGTAGTATTGGTAACCTGACGCTTACGGCAAACTGGACGAGCAAGAGAAATCAGACTGTTCCTGTAGCACAGTTAGATGAACCTATTATTCATGAAGATACTGAAAACGGAATGTATCTGTTTGCCTATGAAATCGGTAGAATTGAGAATGTACCGCTTTATAAGATTAAGGATCTTGCAAACAGCGGCGGTATAACTGTAACAGAAACAACTTCATCTACAGGTTCAATAAGCTCTACATCGGCAGAATCAATTGCCAATATGGTTTCAAATGCAACAACAAAATCCGATTCATGGACTTTATCTGAATCTTGGAATGACAGCACTACTATTAGTGAAGAACATGCAAGCGAGGTCGGTAACGAGGTTATTAATTCGTCAACAAGCATGCACGAAGCGACTGGAAAATGGAGTATTAGCGGCGGCACCGGCGGAACTCACGCGACCACAACGGAAAGCGGAACGTCTTCAAAAATTGGTGCAGAATTAGGTGCCAATATAGGTGCAGGTCCTTACAGCGTTAGCGGAAAAATGACAGGAGAAGAAGGACGAACCGATAAGGATATTGAAAAAAATGAAAGAAACTGGAACGTAAATGCAGGTTATGAAGGCAGTAGTGTTGCAAGTTCAAGTTCTTCAACTTCAAGCGCGTTCAGCAGTAAAATAAGCGACAAAAAGGGATATAGTCAAACTAAAGCACATAATAAAGCCAATAGTTAAACAAGCGCTTTAGCAGTATCTGAAACTACTTCAAGGCAGTATTCTTCATCTCTGTCTTATGCTACAGCCACAACGGAAACAACTGTAAGGGAGTATTCAAATGCAAATGCACCTGAAGGATACTATCGTTTAGTGGCTGCAGGTACAATCCATGTATTTGCAGTAGTTGGTTATGATATTGCTACACAATCATATTTTACTTATACATATAATATCATAGATGATGAAATAAAAGATTTTATAGATTACTCAAAAACAACAAGTAATTTTGATGATTATGAAAATGGAGTGCTTCCGTTTGAGGTTCCGTATGAGGTAAATGAATATATTGACAATATTCTTTTTGCATCAGATGGATTAGTTGTTGATATAGATACAGGAAATGTTGTTGAATATAACGGAGAAGCAACACATGTATATATCCCGGAATATATGCCCGTTGATAACGGAGACGGAACTGTAAGCGTTGTAAAAATTACCGGTTTTGAGGAAAATGTGTTCAAGGGAAATAATAATATTGAAAAAGTTCAATTTGGAAAATATGTAAACGGTATTCCCGACAGAGCGTTTAAGGGCTGCGAGAGTCTTAAGAGTGTAGTTTGTCCTTCGTTAGAATCAATAGGTCAAGAGGCCTTCAGCGGATGTTATTCATTGAATGAGTATACAGTTAGCGATAGCGTTGACACGCTTGGCACAAACGCATTCTTGGGAGTTAACAGTGTCAAAGTTAATGCAGCAAACGAAGCAGTTGCTGAAGCAGCTTGCTACTCCGGCGCACGAAGAATTTCTGTTACTAATGCTTCAGACGACACAATGTTATCAAATAAAAAGATTAGTATTTCTTCTAATACTGATTATTTTGAGTTTAACGGAATGAATAAAACGTATACCGGTTTGAATTTTGTTTCTGATGCTGGTACAACAGTTATTAACGGAGTTACACTTAACAGCTCTTCAGGAACTCCGCTTAAGTTGTCGTCAGATAATGTTACTCTTAACAGAGTTACAGTTAATGCTCCGGAGTTTGCATTGATTCTTAAGTCAAATGCTACTGTGTCATTATACGGAAATGTTAACCTTAACACTGATTCAACAAATGCAGTTCTTTGTAAAGATATTGCTCTTCAAAGAGCAAATTCCAGCGCTGTTGGAAAGCTCAATGTTTCCGGCAATTTAATGATTTGCGGAGCTATTTCAAATGAATCATTATTAACGGTAACTAACGGTGAGATAATTTATATTGACGAGGATAGTTATAATTCGTTGCTCAATGATTCGCTTGATTGGGTGTTAGAATCAGAGGTGCCCGAAGGCGCAACAGTTCTGAATCAAAAATGGACTTATGATATGACAAGTAAAGTTACATCGGATAAAAGTTCATTAGAGGGATACACGTTATATGATGTAACGTCCACTAAAGAATATGGAAATTGGAGCGCATATTCAACGACTTATGCTAAAAAATCTGACACGCTTGATGTAAGAACAACCACTATGTACAGATATCACCATTTCTTATGTCCTAAATGCGGATATCAGGATCCCGCTACCGGTTCATGTTCGGGATGTGGTTATAATATTCCTTCAAGCGCTTGGAGAGTGCTTTGGCTTACCACAAAGGGCAACACGTCTACGTCAGCTTATTATGGTGGTAAATACTATATTATGAATGGCGGAAAGAGATGGTACTTTGAGAAAGACGGTCAGAATAACGGGGAAGGATTTACCGGTCAGCCTACTTGCACAGGTTACAGCACAAGAACGATTACAACAAAATATACTTATTATTATACAAAAACTGAATCCCTTGAGTCATTTACTGAAATATCGGAATCTGACACCATAAGCAATGTCCAGAAATGGGTTCAGTATGTAATCTAATAGTTCTTTAATGATATTTTGATATCGTTTTAGATAACAGGGCGACAGAAGAAGGGGACGGCAGCCGTGAGGCTGCCGTTTCCTTCTTTAGCTGTGCTTTTTTTTGGCGGATTTTTGTGAATCTTTGCAGTAAAATTGTGATTATTAGGAGGAAATCTTTATTAATGGAAATTATAACTTGCGTTTTTTATGCGTATTTGATATAATTATTTTAATAAAAAAGCGCTGAATTGCGTGCTGTAGGCGGAGTAATAATATGAAGGAAGGATTCTCGGGAATGGATGAACGGGCAAGGCTGAAGGAGCTGTATATTAACGGCTCGGCAGAGGCTATGTCTGATTATGAAATTCTTGAGCTTTTTCTTTTTTATGCGTTTTCGGGCAGGGGTGTAAAGCCTGCCTGCGACAGTCTGATGGCGCGCTTCGGAAACGATATTCAGCGTATTTTTGCAGCTGATACGGACGAGCTTTGCAGGGTTGAGGGCGTAAGCTCAAACGCGGCTGCGCTTATTCATCTTGTAAACGATGTAGGAGCTGTGCGAAGGAAAAGCAAAAACAGCAAAATCAGGCTTCTTGACAGCGCAGAGGTTACAGAGCAGTATATTCTTAACTGCCTCAGCGGGCTTGAAAACGAAAGAGTTATCGTTATAACTCTTAAGGGAAACGCTCTTATAAGCTGTAATACCGTTGCAACGGGCACGGTAAACCTTGCAAACGTTGAGCCTGCAAAAATTGTTAAGTGCATAATCAGAGACGGCGCGGATTCAATTATTGTAGCTCACAATCATCCCAGGGGGAGGTGCTTTCCGTCAGAAAGCGATTTAGAGTTTACAAGAAGCCTTGCTTCAGCGCTTGAAATCCTCGGCATAAAGCTCAGGGAGCACTATATCGCGGGGGCTGACGGAGTTTTTTCAATTATCGCCTCCGAAAAATACAGAAGCTTTTCCGAGCTGCGGAGATAGAATATGTCAAACACTCTTTCAAGAGAAGGTCACAGACAGCGACTTCGCGATAATTACGTTAAAAACGGAATTGACAGCCTTCAGCCTCACAACATACTTGAGCTGATTTTAACATACGCAATTCCCCGAAGAGACGTTAAGGAGGCCGCCTACAACCTTCTCAATTATTTTGATAACGATTTGAACAGCGTTTTCAGCGCGGAAACAGAGGAGCTTTGCAGGGTTGACGGAATCGGCGAGTCCGCGGCAATCCTCATTAAGCTCTTTAATGATATACCCGAAAGAGCAGGCGCTTCGCGCGTTCGGGAAACCGTTAACGATTATGTTTCGTCAAAGGAGTATGCAAGGGAGAATTTCAAAAACGCAAAGGTTGAGCAGCTCGTGCTTGTGTGCACCGATAATTCTGACGCGGTAATCTGCGGCGAGATTATTGCGCAGGGGAGCTTTTCCTGTGGTGAAATTGCGCCCGTTAAAATAGTTGATACAGCACTTAGAAACAACGCGGCTTCTGCGTTTTTTGTTCATATAACGCCCGCTTCGGATTATATGCCCGACGAGGGCGACTCCGCGCTTGCAACGCTGGCTTACAGGGCGCTCAGCGCGTTCGGAATCAGGCTGAAGGATTACATTATAGTCGGCAGGAACGGAACGTTTTCAATGTGCAACGACATAAGATATATGAGCTGCTTCGGCGGCTGAAAGCATAATAACTCATAGCTAAGGAGATATAGTGCGAAAACTCACACTGTCACCGATTATATTGCCCGCTCAGTTTGTCGCAAAGCGGCAACGGGCGCCGGCAGAATTCCCGTTATACGCCTTGTCTGCCCTACAAGGTTAAGTATAATGTATGATTTATTATTATTTTATTTGTGGGCAGAAAGGCTATGTGAATTAATATGAATTTTACCGAGATTCCCAACGGAATGGTTGAGGGATATGTTATCCTTAAAAAATGCGAGGAGAAAAAGACGAGAAACGGCTCAACGTATCTCGACCTTATTATCGCGGACAGCGAGGGCGAAATGCCTGCCAAGCTCTGGGATTATAAGGGAAACGGGCTTTTTGAGCAGGAGATGATTGTTAAAATCAGGGGAAATGTTGAGCAGTATAACGGCAAGGACCAGTTCCGTATAGCTCAGATAAGGCCCACGAGGGACGGCGATAATTACAACCTTTCGGAGCTTGTTCCCGCAACGGAAATCGGCGGAGACCGGCTTTTTGATATGCTTCACAGGAGAGTTGAGACGTTTGAAAACGGCGAGCTTAAGGCAATAGTGCTTAAAATAATTGACGAAAAAAGGGAAAAGCTTGTTAAATATCCCGCTGCGCTTAAGCTTCATCACGCTGTTGTGGGCGGGCTTATGTACCACACAATGAGCATTGTGCGTATGGCTGAGGAAAGCTGCAAGGTTTACCCGAATATCAACCGCGAGCTTCTCGTTTCGGGCGCAATTCTTCACGACGTTGCAAAAACCTGGGAGCTTGAGGCAGGAAGCGCGGGGCTTGCAAAGGGCTACACAACCGAGGGCGAGCTCATAGGCCACCTTGTTAAAGGCGCAATGTACATTGAGGAGGCGGCAAGGGAGCTCGGAATCAGAAGCGAAACCGTTACCCTGCTTGAGCATATGGTTATCTCTCACCACGGCGTGCCCGAATTCGGCGCGGCAGTGCGCCCGATGTTCCTTGAGGCGGTAGTTCTTTCAATGCTTGACAATATGGACGCAACAATCTGGGAAATCAACCACGCAACGGACAAGGTTGAGGCGGGCAAGTTTACCGACAGGCAGTGGGCGCTTGACAACAGAAAGCTCTATAACCACGGGCTTTCCTCAACAAAGCACAGCGTTAATTTTGAAGGCGGAGAATAATTATGGGAATGACTAACGACGTCTCTCAGGAGAGATGGAGCGAGATAACGGTAACAGTAGACTCAGCGGACATTGAGCTTGCGGGCTCTATTGCAAATATGGTTGTTCCTTACGGGATTTATATTGAGGATTATTCAGCCCTCGTTGAGGAGACTATGGCTATAGCTCACGTTGACCTTATTGAGGAGAGCCTGCTTGAAAAGGACAGAAGCAAGGGTATAATCCACGTTTACATAAACCCCGGGGAGAACCCGCTTGAGGCGGTCTCGTTTATTAAGGAGAGGCTTGACGACTGCAAAATCGAAAGCGAAATCCGTATTCAGGACTGCAGAGTTGAGGACTGGCAGAATAACTGGAAGCAGTATTTTCACCCGATGCCGATAGGCAAAAGGCTTCTTATCCGTCCGCTCTGGGAAAACGATTTTGACGCAGGGGACAGAAGCGTTCTCAACATTGAGCCCGGGCTCGCGTTCGGAACGGGCTCTCACCCTACAACTAAGCTCTGCCTTGAAACGCTTGAGGATTACGTTGACGAAAGCAGCACTGTGCTTGACATAGGCTGCGGAAGCGGAATTCTTTCAATCGCCTCAGTTTTGCTCGGCGCGAAAAGCGCAACGGGCGTTGACATTGATTCCCTCGCCGTTAAAACAGCTAAGGAAAACGCAAAGGAAAACCCGCTTTGTGAAAACAGGGTGAGCTTTCTTCAGGGCGACCTTTCCGACAGGGTAAGCGGAAAATTCAGCGTTGTTGTGGCAAACATTGTCGCTGATATTATTATCAGATTCAACACGCAGGTAGGCGAGTTTTTAGAGGACGGCGGAGTTTACATTACGGGCGGAATAATTGAAACGCGCGAGGCTGACGTTCTCGCCTCCTTTGAGGCAAACGGCTTCAAGGTTAAGGAGCGCCGCGAAAACAACGGCTGGCTTGTTTTTGTTCTGACTAAATAAAAAAAGGCTGTACCGAAGATACGGTACAGCCTTTTGCTTTAGGTTGCCTGCTTCATCTGAAGGCGGATTTTGTCGGATATCATAGCGATGAATTCCGAATTTGTCGGCTTTCCGCGGTCAGAATCTATAGTATAGCCGAAAAACGACGACAAAATATCAACGTCGCCCCTGTCCCACGCAACCTCAATCGCGTGGCGGATTGCTCTTTCAACCCTGCTTGCCGTTGTTGAATACTGCTTTGCAACGGTTGGGTAGAGTATTTTTGTTACAGAGCCGAGCATATCGGTGTTTCTTATGCACAGCTCAATTGAGCTGCGGAGATACTGATAGCCCTTGATATGCGCGGGAACGCCTATCTGCCTCATAATATCGCTTATCACAACCTCAATGTCGTTTTCTCTTGCGAAGGTGCTCCTGAGGTTGGTTGAGCTCCTCCACTGCAGCAGCTTGTCAAGCCTTTTGGCAACAGCCTCGGGGTCAACAGGCTTGATGAAATAATAATCCGCTCCGGCGTTTATTACCTGCGCTTCAAATTCCGCGGAACCGACTGCTGAAATAATAATTGTAATCGGACGCACCGAAAGGTTTTTGCTGATGTAATCAAGAACGCTGAAGCCGTCCGTCTGCGGCATAAAGACATCCATAATCACTGCGCTGAAGCTTTCCTCGCTTATCAGCTTTTTAACATCTTCTCCGTTTCTTTTACAAAGAACAGCTGTTAGCCCGAGCTTTTCAAGCTCAGCCTTACAAGCATTTCCAAACTCCCCGTTTTCATCGGCAACAAGTATTTTTCTTTCGCTTTGCATTTGCTTGCTCCCTTCTGAATAGTTTTGAATTTTTGATAGTTTTGAATTTTTGTAATTAAAGAACATGTTTTTTAATTCTTCCACATAATACCATATTAAACATCAAAATGCAATAGAAAATCACATAAAAATGTGAAAAAACTACTCAATTTTTCTGTTTACAGTAAAAAATCATATCAAAAGTGCGGTGTTTCAGCCTTTCAGTTTACACAATTGTTACAAAATTTACAGAAAAATAACGAAAAACACTTGCATATGCTTTCGTTTTGATTTATTATATATAAGTATTAATGGGGCAGTGCCCCCATAAGAAAATTTTTGATAGGAGAAAAAGCCGTGATTGAATTTAAAGACGTAACTAAAATATATGACAGTAACGGCACGAAAGCGCTTGATAATGTTAATATAAAAATTGACGACGGCGAGTTCGTATTCGTAGTCGGCTCCTCGGGAGCGGGCAAGAGTACGTTCCTCAAGCTGATAATGCACGAGGAAAAGCCTACCGAAGGCGAGGTTATCGTTAACGGATATTCCTCTGAAACGCTCAAAAAAAGACAGATTCCTTATTACAGAAGAACAATGGGTATCGTTTTCCAGGATTTCAGAATTATCCCGAAAATGACCGTTTACGATAACGTTGCGTTTGCAATGCGCGTTATCGGCGCCAAGGAAAAGGATATAAGAAAAAGAGTTCCTTATATCTTAACCCTAGTCGGCCTTTCAAAGAAGGCGCGCTCAATGCCAAACGAGCTTTCGGGCGGCGAGCAGCAGAGAGTATCGCTTGCAAGAGCTCTTGTTAACAACCCTGACCTCATCATTGCGGACGAGCCTACGGGTAACGTTGACCCTGAGATGAGCCACGAGATTGTTGACCTTCTCACAAAGATTAATAACTCGGGAACAACCGTTGTTATGGTAACTCACGAGCACGAGCTTGTTCGCTCGTTCCAGAGGAGAGTTATCGTTATCCAGAACGGCGCCGTTGTTTCGGATACCCCTGACCCGACCTACGCTCAGTTCAAAACCGAGAAAACAAAAGAGGTTACTGATATGTACTACTTTGAAGAGGACGTGCAGCAGGACCAGGTTCAGGATGTTTTTGAAAACCTTGTTGCCTCCGAGGAGGAGAGCAAGGCTGAGGATAAGGCTGAGGAAACAGCCGAGGCAGCTTCTGAGGAAACTGCAGCCGAGACAGCCGAAGAGGTTAAGGAAGAAGCAGCAGCCGAGGATAAAACCGAGGTTGAGAGCGAAGAGGACGGAGGTGAGCAGTAATGACAGCATCAAGCTTAAGATACCTTTTTAAAGAGGGACTCAGGAACACATGGACTAACCGTATGATGTCGTTCGCTTCAATCTGCGTTCTGCTCAGCTGCCTTGTTCTTATCGGCTCGGCTTCAATGATGTTCCTCAATATCAATTCTCTCATTGACAGAATTGAGGACGAAAACGTTATAATGGTATTTATAGAGGACAGCGCGGATGACGCTGCCGTTAAGCAGATGGGCGAGGACATTAAGAATATGTCAAACGTTGCTCAGGTTGAATACGTTCCCAAGGAGCAGGCGTGGGCAGAGCAGCTCAAAACCATGGGCGACGCTCAGGCAAAGTTCTTTACTGACATCAGCACGGATATCCCGCTTCCCAACGCTTACAAGGTAACTGTTGACGACCTTAATCAGTTCGGCGACACGGTTAAGGAAATCAAGCAGCTTCAGCATATAGACACAATCAGGCAGAACACGGACCTTGCCAAAAGGCTTGACACAATAAGCAGGGGCATAAGCATTATCGCAATTATAATTATTGCTGTTCTCTTTGCAATTTCCCTGTTTATCATTTCAAACACAATTAAGCTTACCGTTTATTCAAGAAGGCTTGAAATCAGCATAATGAAGTCAGTCGGCGCAACAAATTCGTTCGTAAGGCTTCCGTTTGTTGTTGAGGGCGTAGTAATCGGTATTCTTTCGGGCGCGCTGTCGCTCGGGGTGGTCTGGGGCGTTTATGACCTGGCGATTAACCAGTTCAGCGATTTGTTTACAACGCTCGGAATTATCCCGCTCAGGTTTGTTGATTACGCGTTGATGATGCTCGGCGCATTTATCGGAATCGGCGTTATCAGCGGCGTTGGCGGCTCGCTTATCACAATGAGAAGATATCTTAACAAGGAAGGCAGTGAAATCAGTGCAATCTAAAGGATTTATTAAAGCAATATCGCTTTTGCTTTGCCTTTGCTTCGCTTTTTCAACAGTTTTCTGCATCCCCGCTTTAGCCGAGGAAACAACAAAGGCAAGCGTTTCGGACCTTCAGGAGAAGAAGGATAAAATCAAGGAAAAGATTAACGAAACTCAGCAGAAAATTGACGAGCTCGCAGAGCAGAAGGATAAAACCGCGGAAACAATTACAGCGCTTGACAGAAAAATTTCCCTCCTGCAGGACCAGATTAACCTCCTGCAGTCTGACATAGATAACCTCCAGGCGCAGATTAAAAAGACTCAGGAAGATATTGACAGAACCGAGCAGGAAATAGTTAAAACCCAGCAGGAAATTGACCAGAAGCAGGCTGAGTTTGACCAGATCTTTGCCGATTACTGCCAGAGGCTCAGAGCAATGTATATCTCGGGCCACACAAGCAACCTTGAGGTGCTTCTTACAAGCATTGATATAAGCTCAATTTTAACAAGGTCGCAGATGATTAAGTCCGTTTCAAAGCAGGACAGCGACTCGCTTGATTCTCTTATGAAGAAGATGAACGAAATTGAGCAGGCTAAGGCGGAGCTTGAAAAGAAGAGAAACCAGCTCAAAAAGGATAAGGAGCTTCTTGAAAAGAACAAGAAGAGCCTTGAAGAGAATATGGAAGCAATGCAGCAGAGCAAGAGCGAGCTCAATTCCGAGGTAGGCAAGGCAAACGCAATTATGCGCAAGCTTAACGACGACACTTCGGAGTATCAGGAAGCTATTGAGACTAACGAAAAGCAGCTCAAAGAGGTTCAGATGGAAATTGACGCCGCTTACGCAAGAGCTTCAAGAGGAACGGGCTCAATCCAGGGCTCAACGGGCGACGGCTCTCACAGCGGCACGCTCAGCTATCCTACATATTCAAGAAGCGTTTCAGCAGGCTATCCTAACTATTCAAGCGGACGTTACCACGGCGGTGTTGATTTCCGCTGTCCGTCAGGCACAAAGGTTTGCGCCGCGGCTTCGGGTACGGTAATCGTTGCAAAGAATCTTAATTACAGCTACGGTCACTATCTTATCATTGACCACGGCAACGGACTTTCAACGCTTTACGCTCACAACACAACGCTGCTTGTAGGCGTTGGCGACCACGTTAACAGAGGCGACCAGATTGCCTTCAGCGGCTCAACAGGTAACTCAACCGGCCCGCACTGCCACTTTGAGGTGCGCGTTAACGGAACAAGAGTTAACCCGTGGAACTATTTATAATCGCCGGTTATTAGTTATTGGAAAGTTAAAAGGCTACCGTTAATTCGGTAGCCTTTTTGATTTTCTTTTTATTTTTTATATATGTGCTTGAAATGGTGCTTCTTTGCGTATTTTTTAGCAGCCTTGTTGTTAGGGGAATAAACCTTAAAGCCCTTTACGTATTTAATTTCCTCGTAATGGTCATAAAAGATTACACCGCTTTTGATACCGAAGGCGCAGTAGCCGATTTTTTTAACCTTCTTCGGGATGTAAATTTTCTTGAGGCTCCTGCAGCCGAAAGCGAAGCCGTAAGGGATAGCTGTTAAGTTTTTGCTGAGCTTGATTTTTTTGAGCCTTTTGCAGCTTCTGAAGCACTCTCTGCCCACCTTTGTTACCTTGTTGGGGATTGTTATTGAGGTCAGCTTTGTGCAGTCCTCAAAGCACCATGCTCCGATTTTTTTCAGGCTTTTCGGAAGCTTTATTTTATTTATTGCCGTTTGACTTAAAGCGTAATCGCCGAGCTTTGTAACGGAGCTCGGTATATTTATTTCCGAAAGTCTTTCGCAACCGCTGAAAACGCATCTCGGGAATGATTTCGGCTTGCCGTTGATTTCAACCTTTTTGAGGTAGTAGCAGTTAACGAATTCATCCTCGGCAAGCGAATTGCAGTTGATTACAGCCTTCTTATAAAGCGTTTCCTCAAACGCGCCCATTCCTACCTTTTTAACGGCTGCGGGGATAGTCAGCGTTCCGCCGAGCGAGGTTTTGCAAAAGGCGTATTCGCCGATTTTCGTTATTTTGTCTGAAATCCTGAAATCGGTCAGGCTGAAGCAGCCGTAGCAAATCTGCGCGCCGATTGTTTTAACTGAATCGGGAACAAAAACGGATTCAAGGTTAGACGAATAGTAAAACGCGTATTCGCCTATTGCGGTTACGCCGTTTTCAATTATAACCCTTTTAATGCTGTCCCTGTATGAATACCACGGGGAGTCAATATCTATTGCGTCAAGGTCATAAACGTCGGGAGTGAGGTTTTCAAAATCGTACATAGCTCCCGTTCCGCTTATAGTCAGCGTTTTGGTTGATTTGTTGAAGGAATATTTTACGTCGTCTCCGCAGTAGCCCGAATAGCTTGCGGCGTTAGCGCTTAAGGAAGCTCCGCCGAGCAGGGAGAGCAGCGACGTCAGCGCTAAAATAATGCTTAAAAATTTTCTTGTTGCTTTCATAATTTTACCTCCGTTAATAATATATAAAAATTATATCATATGATATATGGGAATTCAAGGAGCGCGGGCTGTAAAAATTTTTCAAAAAAGTATTGACATTTGAATTAAATGGGTATAATATACATTACAGAGTTAGCACTCGTTAGCCGAGAGTGCTAAAACGAGAAAAGGGAGGAGGAAGCTCAATGATTGGCGAAAGACGTTCGGCAATTCTCGGCCTGATAATTGATTATTATATCAGCACAGGCGAGCCGCTAGGCTCAAAAACGCTGTGTCAGATGCTCCCTTATTCCATCAGCTCGGCAACAATAAGAAACGAGATGGCGTATCTTACCACCCTCGGGCTTCTGGAGCAGAGGCACACAAGCGGCGGCAGAGTCCCTACCAAAGCAGGATACAGATATTACATTGATAATATCATTGAGCACAGGCCGCTTCCCGATTATGAAAAGCAGAAAATTGACGAGGCGCTGAGCATTAACGCTTCGGACCCGGAAAGGCTGCTTTCAGACGCGGCTAAGCTTTTATCCGAGCTTACGGGCTGCGCGGCGTTTTACTCAACGGTTAAGGACCCGCTTGACTGCGTTCAGGGCGTTGAGCTGATTCCCGCGGGAAACTCAAAGGCAATGCTTGTTATGCTTTCAATCGGAGGCAAAATCAAATCCTCCGTCTGCAAGGTAAGCTGCCCGATAGACGAGGAGTTCCTCAAAACGTTTTACAGCGTTACTAACGATTTGTTCGTGGGAGTTCCGCTTTCGGATATTTCGCTTTCGCTTGTTCAGTCCGCGGCGCCTATGCTCGGGGATAAGGTTTTCGATATGCTTCCGATAATGCTTTCGCTCTATTCGCTTTGCAGCGAGGCTTCGGGCGGAACGCTTGAAATCAAGGGCGAAACGAAGCTGATTTCGCAAACGGAGCTCGGGCAGGACGTTTACAGGCTGCTTGTTCTTCTTGCAAAAAAGGAAAAGCTTGAAAGCCTGCTTTCGTCCTTCGTTAAGGCAAACGCCGCTTCCGTTTTGTTTATCGGTGATGAAAACCCCGTTTATGAGCTTAAAAACACAGCCTGCGCAATTGCGAGGTTTACCTATAACGACGTTCAGACAGCAACGCTCGGCATTATAGGCTCAATGAGAATAGATTATAAAGCAATTCTTCCGAGAGTTGATTATATAATAAAAGCAGTAACAAATCTTCTGAAGGAAGGAGGCGTGAGATATGAGTAAAAAGCAAGAAAAGGAAATTACTCAGGAGGCTGAGGAGAAGGAAGTAACCGAAGCCGAAAACACCGAAGAAGCAGAAGAAAAAGAAGAGAAAACCAAAGAGGAGGAGCTTGCGGAGCAGCTTGAATCCGCTAAGGACGCTCACCTCAGAATTGCCGCTGAATACGCTAATTACAGAGCGCGCAGCGCAAAGGAGAAGGAGCAGACCTACAATAACGCCAAGGGCGCCGTTGTTGCAGAAATCCTTCCCGTTATAGATAACATTGAAAGAGCAATCGGCGCTCCCGATTCCGATTACGAATCGCTTAAAAAGGGCGTTGAAATGACCCTTGAGGGGCTGAGCGCCGCGCTTACAAAATTAGGCGTTGAGGCCTTCGGAGAGGCGGGAGA
>CAMOWP010000020.1 GCA_946628455.1 uncultured Clostridia bacterium
CTCTTAAATCCTCGTCTCTGAAGCAGCGCGCAAGCTGAATATATCTGTCAAAGCCCGCAATCATGGTAAGCTGCTTGTAAATCTGAGGAGACTGCGGAAGAGCATAGAATTTTCCGTTATGTACTCTTGACGGAACAACATAGTCTCTTGCGCCTTCGGGAGTTGATTTTATCATCATCGGAGTTTCAATTTCGATAAAACCGTTATCGTAAAAATAATCTCTTGCAAGCTTTGCAATCTTGTGGCGCATAAGAATATTCTTTGTGAGCCTTTCGTTTCTCAGCTCAAGATAGCGGTATTTAAGCGTTACGTCGTCGCCTACGCTGTCGCTCTTTTCAATCTCAAACGGAGGAGTCTGCGCCTTTGAGATAATTCTGAAATCGTTTACCATAACCTCGATATCGCCGGTAGGGATTTCCTTGTTCTTGCTCTCTCTTTCGGCAACAACGCCCTTAGCCGCAACAACCCATTCAGTACGTGCAGCCTTTGCCTTTTCAAAAAGCTCCCTGTCCGTATTATCGTTAAATGAAAGCTGAATGATTCCGCTTCTGTCCCTGAGGTCAATGAAGATGAGGTTTCCGAGGTCGCGCTGGCGCTGTACCCAGCCGAAAACCGTTATCTCCTCGCCCACGTTTTTCATATCGAATTCGGCACAGTATGCCGTTCTTTTAAGTCCTTTAATTGTGTCTGCCATTAGTCATTATCTCCCGTACTTATACCAAAAAGTGAATTGAAATCAAGCGGCTCGCCGCCGATTTCCATATTGTCAAGCTGTTCCTTAAGGCTGATTGAATAGTACTCTGAAACAAAGGTCACAAGGCTTATATCGCTTTGCTCGCCCGTAGCCATATTCTTGAGAACAGCCTTCTTTTCCTCAACCTCGTTATCGCCGATAACGATATTGTATTTAGCGCCGAGCTTGTCGGCGTATTTCATCTGCGCTCTGATTGAGCGGTCATTGAGGTCATAAACAACGCCGAAGCCCTCCTCGCGCATATCCTTTGCTATTTCAACAGCCATCAGCTTTGCCTTTTCGCCTATTGCCGCAATGAACAAATCAGGGGTTTCAGCCTCAGGGTATTCACAGCCCTGAGAATCCATAACAAGCTGAAGCCTTTCAAGCCCCATACCGAAGCCGAGCGACGGAGTTCTCTGGCCGCCGAGCTCCTCGATAAGCCCGTCATATCTTCCGCCTCCGCAGACAGTTCCCTGCGCGCCGATTGAATCGGCAATGAATTCAAATACCGTTTTGGTGTAATAATCAAGCCCTCTTACAATTTTCGGGTTAACAGTGTATTCGATATTCATTGCGTCAAGATAGCTTTTAACGCTTTCAAAATGCTCTTTGCATTCATCGCAGAGATAATCGAGAATTTCAGGAGCGTTTTCGGCAATCGCTTTGTCCTCGGGGCTCTTGCAGTCAAGAAGCCTCATCGGGTTTCGCTCAAGCCTTTCCTGACAGGTTGAGCAAAGCTGCTCCTTATACTGTGAAAAGTATTCCTTGAGCGCCTCATGATATTTTGCACGGCACTCGGGGCAGCCGATTGAATTGATTTCAAGGTGTAAATCGCGAACGCCGAGCGTGTCAAAAAGCTGCTTTGCAAGCGCGATGATTTCCGCGTCTGCAAGAGGTGAGGTTGCGCCGAAGCATTCTACGCCGAACTGGTGGAATTCACGGAGCCTGCCTGCCTGCGGTTTTTCGTACCTGTAGCATGATGTGAGGTAACAGATTTTCTGGGGAAGCGCGCCGTTTGAAAGCCCGTTTTCAAGAAACGCTCTTGCCGCGCCTGCAGTTCCCTCGGGGCGAAGAGTTATTGACCTGCCTCCCTTATCGTCGAAGGTGTACATCTCCTTCTGAACAACGTCCGTTGTGTCGCCCACTCCGCGCTGAAACAGCTCGGTGTGTTCAAAAACGGGAGTTCTCATCTCCTTGTAGCCGAACGCCTGAGCGACGCTGAGGCACGTTCCTTCAATATACTGATTTTTGTGCACCTCTGACGGTAAAACGTCGTTAGTACCCTTAATCGCCTTTGTTATTAACGCCATCGTTTATTCTCCTATATATTGCTTATGCGGAGCAAAACTGCTCCGCACGGTTATTTAATGCTATCTGTTGTAACGCGGGTTGACGATTTCCCTCCACTCGAAATCGCCTCTTTCAACACCTCTGATAAGCGCTTCGGCAGTTGCAATATTTGTTGCAAACGGGATGTTATGAACATCGCACAGGCGCAACAAATCGTTATCGTTAGGTTCGTGAGGCTTTGCCGAGAGCGGGTCGCGGAAGAATATAAGCAGGTCAATTTCATTGCAGGCAATACGGCTTGCAATCTGCTGACCGCCGCCCTGTGAGCCGCTTAAAAAGCAGTTGATGTTAAGACCTGTTGCTTCTTTGACAAGCTTTCCCGTTGTTCCGGTTGCACAAACATCGTGGCGGCTGATAATTCCGCAATATGCAATACAAAACTGAACTAAGAGTTCTTTTTTAGCATCATGAGCAATTAAAGCAATATTCATACATTCCCTCCTATACTTTATTTCGCCAAGTGTCTAAAATCGTAATATATACTATATTAGCATAAAAAGCTATATAAAACAAGAATTATTTATTACAGCAGGGTGGATTCCTGCTGAGCCTTCGATTCATTTGAATTGTGAGAATAATAATAGTCGATAATCGACGAGGTTATTCGCGCAGTTGAGCTACCGGAGCCCGCCAGCTCAATAGCTGACGCAACGCTGATTTCGGGGTTGTTATACGGAGCAAAGGTAATGAGGAAGCCGTTGTTTCTTATGGCTCCTCTCTCCTCAACCTGAGAGGTACCCGTTTTGCAGGCAACGGGAGTATCAATTGCGTCAAACACGTCCGACGGACCGCCCTGGGTTGCAACAAGGCGCATACCCTCGCGGACGATATCAATATTCCCCGGAGATACCTCAAGGGTTTTTACTGCGTTTGAGCCCGTTTCGTTAACAACGCCCGTTGAATTTGAAATTCTTGATTTGACAAAATGCATCTGGTAACGCGTTCCTCCGTTGGCAACGGTTGCGCAGTAATTGCACAGCTGAAGCGGGGTAAAGAGGTTTTCGGACTGACCGATTGCCGCCTGAACAGTATCACCCGGGCGCCATACCATATCAAATTTCTTTCTGTATTCAGGGCCTGCGAGAACGCCCTTTGCCTCTGGGATTTCAACGCCCGTCTTTTCGCCGAGGCCGAACATTGAGCCGTAAAGGTTCATCTTTTCAATTCCGAGCCTCTGCGCGGTGTTATAGAAAAAGATGTTGCACGAATCCCTGATAGCCGTTCTTACATTTTCACCGCCGTGATAATCGGTACACTTGAATTCCATATCGCTGACCTTGAAGAACTTGTTGCATTCAAAGGTTGTGTACTCCTGAATTGCGCCCTCCTGCAGCCCTGCAACAGCCATCATAGGCTTGAAGGTTGAGCCCGGAGCGTATGTACCCATTGCGAAACGGTTATAAAGCGGGTTGTTTTTATTTTTGAGCAGCTTGTTGTATTTCTTATAGTAATCGTTCAAATCATAAGCGGGATAGCTTGCGGCTGCGAGTATCTCGCCGTTATTGCAGTTTTCAACAACAACCGCGCCCGTTGAATTATAGTAATCAACGCCCCGGCAGGTTTTTTCAAGCCTTGTCTGCGCTATCTTCTGCAGACCCTTTTCAATTGTGAGAACGATAGTATCGCCCTGAGCAGGCTCCTTTGTTATCTCCTCGGTAACGTTTCCGTCAACGTCGATAGTAACTGTTTTTTCTCCGGGAATTCCCCTGAGATACTGCTCCATTGCAGCCTCGATTCCCGATTCGCCAATCTCATCCGTTATACCGTAGCCCTTGTCCTTAAGCTCGGCGTACTCCTCGGCGTTAATTTTTCTCACTGTTCCGAGGATATGCGGCGCGAGCTTTGAATCGGCATACTCTCTGTAGGCGACAACCTGAACGTCAGCGCCTTCGTAATAATCGTAATTTTCCTTGATTTCCGCTACTGTTTTTGAGCTGACGTCATCAGCGATGGTAACGGGATTTGAAACGGAAAACAGCAGGCTTGTGAGCTCATAACGGATATTTCCGATTTCAAGCGCGGTTTTATAATCTCCGTTTTCTGCATACGCTTCAAGGCCATATTCCTCTATCATAGCGTCAAAGCAGTTCTGCGCGGTTGCATAAGCCTGAAGGTTAAACGCGTCCTTTCCCTTCATAGCCTTAATCATGCTCTCAAACTTTTCATCGTCCTCCTTAGTGAAGAACGCGGGCTTTCCGCTGTTATCAAGCTTGAGCGGAAGGTTGTGAACATACTCCTCGCCGTTTTTGGTGAAAAGCCTTATGAGATTCAGAATAACGGCGTTTCGCTCGTCATTATTATCTGCCGACGGGAAATAGGCGGCGTTGAGTACGACGCTGTTTCCCTGACGGTTTGTTACAAGAGGGCTTCCGTTTCGGTCAACTATATCTCCTCCTGCAGCTTTAAGAGGAACCTTGTAGGTTTTTACGGTGTTGTTCTGAGCGGCGTAAAATTCGTTATTAACAATCTGGACGTCGTAAAGCTTGTAGCCGAAGCCGAGAATTGTTGCAACAACAAGAATAACCGCAAGAATTGTTCTTGAGCTTTTATATATTCTGCCCATATTCGGTTCCTCCTTTCACTAAAGATAGTTTTCTCAATCAGTCAACAGTGCGCGACGTTTTATTGAGCTTTGCCTTAAGCGGCCTTATAAAGAGATACAGCGCAAACGACATAACGGCTGTATACAGAAATGACGGAAGATAGAAAAATCCGAGCGCCGCGAGCCTTCCCTCGCCGCCGCCAATCAGAATATAGAACAGCCAGTAAAGCATACAGAAAAGAAAAGCGGAAACTATGCACGCAATTACGCCGTACCAGAAGGTGTTTCTGAACAGAAACGTTACGAGCCACGAGCTGACGTAGCACGCAACAAGCATAAACACGCTTGCAAAAATTCTGTGATTTGAGCTTATCATATCCCAGAGAAGCCCGCCGAACAGCCCTAAAAACGCGGCGGCTCTTTCATCCTCGCCTACCCCGATAAGAATGCATACGGGGATGATGAAGAAGCACCTTGCGCCGAAAACTGTAAACCAGGCTCCGCTGATATTCTGAAGAAACGCCGCCACAAGAATAAGCAGAGCGTAAACGCCGTATTTAATTGTCTTATCCTTGAATGACAGTTCCATAAAACCAGCTTCCGAAATTAATAGTTTGTAACGATAAAGCACTGAGAGAGCTCGTCAACGCTCACCTCAGGCACAATGCGGGCGTAAGATGAAATATCAGTTGTTTCATCCGTTACCTCGTCAACCGTTCCGATAACAAGACCCTTTGGCACCTTATCGCCTATACCTGCCGAGCAGATAATTGAGCCGTAGGCAACTCTTGTTGAGGAGGAGAGGTTTGACATTTTGCATTTTTCCTCTCTTGCAAGCCTTGCGTTTCCCGTTACATATGAAATCTCGCCTGAGATAATCTCATAGGCAGAAACGTTAAACTTTGGGTCAAGAATAGTTTTAACAACGCAGTAATCGGGATAAACCTTGTCAACAATACCGACAAGGTTTTTCTTGTAAATAACAGCGTTGCCCGCCTTTACTCCGTTAACGGAGCCCTTGCTGAGAGAAAAGGATTTATAGATATCGGCGCCGTCTCTTGCGATAACGGAAGCCTCAACAAATTCATATGCACCGTTCTCCTCCTTGAGCTCAAGGGCTTCCTTGTACATATCGTTTTGCTTTTTCATATCCTCGTAATCGGCAAGCTTTGCCTTAAGCTCTCCGTTTTCCTCTTCAATTTCGCTTATTTTCTTTTCATAAGCGGCGTTTGGCTTAACGTTACCGAAGGCGGAATCAAAGCCGTTGCTGATTTTCTGCGCAACAAAATGAAGCGGTGAAAAAACGGTCCCCACAACAGAGGACTGAACGGTTTCGCTGCGCCCTGTTATTCCCGCAAGCAGCGCCCCTGCAAGAAGAAGCGCAATTATTGCCGCTATTAACTTGTAACGTCCGTTTTTGAATAGTGATTTCATTTATATCTCCGAAATATGTAGAAATGTTTTTATCTGCCTTTTCTGAGGCGTTGCGAGGTTCCGAGAGCAACGCAGTTTTCGGGATTCTCGGGAATTATAATCGGGATAAGAATTTCCCTTTCAAGCTTTTCCTTGATTCCCCTGAGCCTTGCACCGCCGCCCGTCAGGTAAATTCCGCGGTCAAGAATATCCGCAGAGAGGTCGGGAAGGGTAACCTCAAGGGTTTCCCTGATTGCCGTTATTATTTCATCAAGCTGAGTGTTTATAACCTCTCTGATATCGGCTGACGTAATCTCGGCAGAGCCCGGGAGACCGTCCTCAAGCTTTCTTCCCTTAATTTCCATTGCAGCCTCGCCGTCATATTCAGAGGCGGAGCCGATTTTAAGCTTGATATCCTCGGCTGTTTTTTCGCCGACTAAAATTCCGTGCTCCTTCTTGAGATAATCAAGAATCGCCTCGTTGAGGGAATCTCCGCCGATTTTCACGCTTCTGCAGGAGGCAACTCTTCCGAGCGTTACAACAGCTATATCGCAGGTGCCGCCGCCGAAATCTATAATCATCGAGCCGGTTGCCTCATAAACGGGAAGCCCTGCGCCGAGAGCGGCAGCCATTGGTGCTTCAATAAGCTCAACATCCTGAGCGCCTGCAGCGCGGACCGCGTCCTCTACGGCTCTTCTTTCAACCTCGGTAACGCCTGAGGGCACGCTGATAACAACGCCTGTTTTGGTAAACATTCCCCTTTTGCTTGAGCGGTACATAAAGTTGTGAAGCATATCCGCAGTCATATCAAAATCAGCGATAACGCCGCCCCTTATAGGCATAATCGGAACGATTGAGCCCGGGGTTCTTCCTATCATCTTTTTTGCCTCGTTTCCCGTTGCGAGGACCTGCTTCGTTTTGACGTCAACAGCCACAACGCTCGGCTCGCTTATCAGGATATGACCTTTTTTATCGGTAAGGCGTGTTGTTGAGGTACCTAAATCGATACCGATTTCTCTTGAAAAAATCATTATGTAAATCTCACTTCCAGAGTAAAAGTTAAATTTTTAGAAATATATTATATAATATTAGCTTGTCAATCTCAATACCAAATTTAAAATTTGCAAAAAAATTTAAAATTTATGCCGCCGGCAACGCATAAGGCGAGCCGACGGCTTAGCTGTTTTACAGGGCTGCGGTAAATTCATATCCCTGCTTCCTTATATCGTCAATAACTCGTCCGAGTATATCGGCGTTTGTTTTGCTCACAGCGTGAAGCAGGAGAATCTCGCCCGAATGAGTTGACTCGCAGATATTTTTAAACGCCTCTGTTTCATCGGGCTGAGCGGAGGTATCCCAATCAGCATATGCCCAGCTCCAGAAAACGCTTTTATATCCGAGGGACTGCACTATTCCGAGCGCCCTTTCGGAAAACTCGCCTTTAGGGAAACGAAAATAACTCATTGTATAACCGAAATTATTCTTGATATAGTCGTGAAGGAAGGTTACCTCCTCCTTTGCGGTATCTGTGTCAAGCTCGTCCATTGAGTAGTGACGGTACGAGTGATTGCCAACTATATGCCCCTCGTCAATCATCCGTTTTATCAGGTCTTTGTTATCCTTTGCAAAATCATAGGTAACAAAGAAAATCGCCTTGACCTTTTTCTCTTTCAGGGTGTCAAGAATCGCCGGAGTGTAGCCGTTTTCATAACCTTCATCAAAGGTGAGGCAAACTGTTTTTTCTCCGCTTGCAAACCATTTTGCGCCGAGGCTTTCATACTTGCTTTCAAGCGACATGGGCTCCGTAGGCTTTGTGTGGTTTTCAACCTTCCCGAAGCCCCAAACAACCTTTTGGGCTGACAGGCTTTCAAGGCTTGCAACAGGGTCGGCAGGCGGCATAGTGGTCAGCGTTGTTGCCTGTGTAAATGCGTCTGAAATATTACTCTCTGTAATCTGTTCCTTCATTGTATTCGCTCTGCAGCCTGCAAGAAAGGTTAAAAGCAGGATGGCAGCAATAATTTTTTTCATAAAAAATCCTCCTCTGTCTTATTTTTTGACGGAGGAGAGATAATATTAATGTTAAATTTTAAAAATTGCCTATTCGTCGTGCTCAATTTTCCAGCCTGTTGAAATAACCTTGCTGCTTTTTCCTACCTGGGTTATGAGGTTTTCAATAATCGGGTCGTTATCGGTTTTTGTTGTTATGTAAGCGCGGATTTTTCTGTTGTGGTCATCATCGTGAGTGTTGACTGTTTCAAGGGTGTGAAGCAGTGCCTCAGGCTCGTGCTTGATAATGCTCATAATGTTTTTTCTGACCTCAAGCTCAACGTCCTCAGGGCACACAACGCTTATCCTATAAAGCGCTTCCTGATTTCTTCTTCTCTCGCTCTTATCGTATCTGCGCATTTTGTCAATTTTTTCCGATACGGGGTGAAGCACAAGGTGAAGAATTACTATTGCAGCGGAAACAAGCGCGGCATAGAATAAGTTCTCATAGCAGCAAAGTATTCCTACCGCGGCGCTTGCCCATACGGTTGCTGCTGTGTTGAGCCCCTTAACGTTTCCGCCTTCGCGGATAATAACGCCCGCACCGAGGAAGCCTATGCCCGATACAACCTGAGCGGCGATTCGCGTTACGTCCCTTATGTCGGCAGGGCTGACAAGAAAGCTGAAGCTTGTAAAGGAATATGCGCCGAGGCAGACTATCAGGTTTGTAAGCATTCCCGCAGGGTGGCGGGTTATCTGTCTTTCAAGGCCGACAAGCGCACCGAAAAAAGCCGCAAATACAAGATGCACGGCAAAGCCTTTAATATCCGTTACGCTGTACTGAGTCAATAATTCAATCATTAATCTTCACTGTCCTTAATACTTTTCATTTTAAGGTATGCGTTTATAAAGCCGTCGAGGTCACCGTCCATAACCGCGGCGATATTACCCATTTCAAAATTTGTTCTGTGGTCCTTAACCATCGTATAAGGCATAAAGACGTAGGAGCGAATCTGTGAGCCCCAGGCAATTTCCTTCTGGTCCCCTTTTATATCCTCAATTTTTTCAAGGTTTTCGCGCTCCTTGATTTCAACAAGCTTTGATTTGAGCATACGCATTGCAACCTCGCGGTTCTGATGCTGAGAGCGCTCTATCTGGCAGGATACTACTATACCCGTAGGGATATGAGTAAGGCGGACTGCCGACGAGGTTTTATTTACCTTCTGACCGCCTGCACCCGACGCACGGTAAACGTCCATTTTAATATCCTCTTCACGGATTTCAACGTCAACATCGTCATCTATTTCAGGCATAACCTCAAGGGAGGCAAACGAGGTATGGCGCCTTCCCGAGGAATCAAACGGGCTTACGCGGACGAGACGGTGAATTCCCATTTCGCCGTGAAGATAGCCGTAAGCGTTTTCGCCCTCAACGAGGATTGTTGCGCTTTTAATTCCGGCAACGTCTCCGTCAAGATAATCAAGAGTTGAAACCTTGTAGCCGTGTCTTTCGCCCCAGCGGTTATACATTCTGAACAGCATTTCAGCCCAATCCTGCGCTTCTGTTCCGCCTGCGCCGGCATGGAAGGTTAAAATTGCGTTGTTATCGTCAAACTCTCCGCTTAGCATTGTTGACAGAGTCAGCGTTTCAACTGTTTTTTCTATTTCATCAACGCTCGCCCTGCAGTCATCAAAAAGGCTTTCATCGCCCTCCTCATCTGCAAGCTCAATCATAACAAGCGCGTCCTCATAATCGCTTTTAAGGGAATCATATGAGGCGATTTTTGCTTTCAGCGAGCCGATTTTCTGCATAATCTTCTGGCTGTTTTCCATATCGTCCCAGAAATCGGGGGCGGCACTCTGCCTTTCAAGCTCGGCAACGTCCTCCCTGAGCTTTTCAATATTGAGCGCTTCCTTAATATTTTCAATCGGTTTTTCAGAGGCAAGCAGCCTCTGCTTAAGCTCTTCGTAAATTATCATCATTATCTCCGTTTAATACTCATTTAATAATATTATATTATATAACATCATAATGATTTTTTCAAGCAGTAAAAGGTATTGATTTTTTACTGCATTAATTATATAATATAATACTAAAGCACAAATTATAAGGGGAATTTTATCTATGTCATATATTTCAAGGTATGAGAATATTCTCTGTCCTGTCTGCAAGCAGCCTTTTTCGGATAACGACGATGTTGTTGTTTGCCCCGATTGCGGAACTCCGCACCACAGGGAATGCTACAAATACGTCGGCCACTGCGTTAACCACGCTCTTCATAAAACGGGCTTCAGCTTTTACGAAGAAAACAAGCCGATAGCAGACGTTCAGCAAAGCATAAGAAAGAATACGAAGGCTCAGGTGGCCGACGGCTCAAATCAGGAGCAGCAGGGTGCGCCTAACGTAACCTTCAGCATTCTTCCTCCCGCGCTCAGCCTTTTTGAAAAGGACAGCGAAACGATTGACGGAGAAAAGGTTATTGACATTGCGGCTACTGTCAGAACAAACGCTCCGCGGTTTGTTAACATCTTCAGAACTCTCGAGAAGGGTGAGAAAAAAACGACCTGGAACTGGGGCGCGTTCTTTTTCGGCTCTTTGTATTACTTTTACAGAAAGCTTTACCGCCAGGCAATTTCGCTCATTTCAATTTTTGTTGCCATGTATTTCGGGCTTAGCCTTGCTATTGCAAAATTTGCTCCTAAAACACTGGAGGCAATTGCAGGCGTTGCGCAGCTCGTTGCTCAGAACAAGGCTGAGGAGGCGCAAACGGCAATGCTCGGAATTGAAAAGGCTGCCGATTTCAGTTCGTTTACTGCTGTTTACTATGTATTTATTGCCGCGGTAATAGTTCTGAGAATTATTGAGGCGCTGATGGCAGACAGGATTTACAAGAAATCCGTAACGAATCTTATCAAGAAGGTAAAAAAGGAGCTTGACGAGGGCGCTGAATTTACAACGCCGATTGAAAACGAGGGCTTTGTTAATTTATCACAGGAGCAGAAAAGGCTCATCTACCTTGCAAGAAGAGGCGGAACGAACGTTTTCGCTCCAATGATAGCAATACTTGCGGTTAACCTTTTGCTGAGATTTTTCGGTAATTAATTATTAAGGAGTAAAATATGAAAGTAAGAAAAGCTATAATTCCCGCTGCGGGGCTCGGAACAAGGGTTCTTCCCGCGTCAAAGGCAGTTCCCAAGGAAATGCTCAATATTGTTGACAAGCCTGCCATACAGTATATTGTTGAGGAGGCTTTCGCAAGCGGAATTGAAGAGGTTTTAATTATAACGAACAGAGGCAAGGAAGCCATTGAGGACCATTTTGACCACGCGTTTGAGCTTGAGACAAAGCTTGCCCAAAATCCCGATAAGGCTGACATTTTAAAGGACGTTGAAGCCCCTGCCAGGCTCGGAAACATATATTTCTTAAGGCAGAAGGAAACGGGCGGTCTCGGCCACGCAGTGCTGTGTGCAAAGAATTTTGTGGGAAACGAGCCGTTTGCCGTGCTTTACGGAGACGACGTTATCATCTCGGATAACCCCGTTACAAAGCAGCTTATTGAAGCCTTTGAAAAATACGGCAAGGGCGCAGTCGGCGTTAAAGAGGTTATCGGCGACGATATTATGAAATACTGCTCGCTTCACACAACGCCGCTTGAGGGCAGCTGCCACCTTTGCGACGATATGATTGAAAAGCCGAAAAAAGAAGAGATTATGGGCAATTTTTCAATTCTCGGAAGAGTTGTTATGCCGCCCGAAATTTTTGATATTCTTGAACACACTCCGAAGGGCGCGGGAAACGAGCTTCAGCTCACAGACGCTATGAAGGAGCTTGCTCAGACTAAAGGCGTTATCGCAGTTGACTACGAAGGAACGCGCTATGATATGGGCAATAAATTCGGAATTCTTCAGGCAAACATTGAGGTTGGTCTGAAGCACCCCGAGGTTAAGGAGCAGCTAAGGGAATACCTTAAAGCGCTCGAAATATAACACTAAAGGAAAAAGCTATGAATCAATACCCGAACAATTTTAACTATCCAGGCAATCAGAATAATCAGAACAATCAGTATTATCAATATAATCAATACCCTCCGTACCCGAACGGCTACTATCCGCCGAATCATCAGTACAACGCAGAAATGCAGGAGAGGCTCAGAATAAATATGCTCAGAAGGAAGGAACGCAACGCGATTATCGCTGACGGCTTCATTATAGGCGCAACGATAATCGCTATGATTGTTGTTGAGTTCATCGTTGTTTTAATGCTTCAGAAATCAGACGCATATGCCGTTTACAACAGCTCTTCAACCTTCCAGAATTTCTTCAACGTTATTGCCGTTCACCTTCTTTCATTGGCAGTTCCGTTCAGCCTTATGGCGCTTATTCTCAAAAAGAGATTCACTACTCCGCTTATCCCGACCAAAAAAATCGGCGCGGCAAAAACAGCCGCCTGGGTTGCAGTAGGTATGGGAGTATGCATGGCGGCTAATTTCATTACGAACGGCGTTATCAAGCTTTTTGACATATTCGGCTACAAGCTCACTCAGCCCGAGCTGATTAAGCCTGACAGTATAATTGCGCTGATTTCAGTTTTCATTTCAACCTCGTTAGTTCCCGCTATTTTTGAGGAATACGCTTTCAGGTGCTGCACGCTCGGCGTTCTGAGAAGATACGGCAAGGGCTTTGCTGTTGTTGCGGTGAGTATAGTTTTCGGGCTTATTCACCAGAACGTTATCCAGTTTGTTTTTGCATTTCTGGTTGGCCTTATACTCGGCTACGTTACGGTTGTTACCGACAGTGTTATCCCCGCAATGATTATTCACGGAATCAACAACGGAATATCCGTTTTAGGGGACGTTGTAACATATTTTTCAAAAAGCGACAAGCTTGCCAACACAGTTGAGGGATATGTTATTATGGCGTTCATAGCGTTATCAATAGCAGGGCTTATCTATCTTATTGTTAACCGCGAGCTGCTTCCGAAAAAGGAGGAAATTAAAGAGGAAAAGCCCTACAAAATTTCCTTCGGCGTTAAGCTTGCATGCCTGCTTCCCGGCTTTGCAATTCCGTTTCTCATTTTAATTGCGTTCACATCTCAGTTCATTCAGAAAAAATAGCTATGGAAAACAAATATATGCGCGAAGCAATTAACGAGGCGCTTAAGGCTGCCGAGGCGGGCGAGGTGCCCGTAGGAGCAGTTATAGTTAAAGACGGCGAGATAATCGCCCGCGGAAGAAACAGGCGCGAATACGGCAAGAACGCGCTTTACCACGCGGAGCTTGAAGCAATTGACAAGGCGTGCAAAAAGCTCGGCGGATGGAGGCTGTTTCAGTGTGATTTATACGTTACGCTTGAGCCGTGCCCTATGTGCGCAGGAGCGATAATCAATTCAAGAATAAAGACGGTTTATTTCGGTGCGTACGATAACAAGGCGGGTTCCTTCGGAACGGTTGCGCATTTCAACAGAATTCCGTACAACCACAAGCCCGAAATTATCGGCGGTATCATGGAAGAGGAATGCTCAGACTTACTGAGCAAATTCTTTAAAAAGCTGAGAGATAAAAAGAGATAAGAGACAGGCTCTTTATCAAAAGCATTGACCGCCTGACCAGGAGAATAAAAAATGGATAAAAAAAACACTGTTGAAGCCGATGTAAGCTTCAAGGATAACAGATTTGAAAAATATCTGAAATACGCCGTTGTTGTTATTATGGACCTTGCGTTCGTATTTCTTTGCAACGTAGTTATGTGCTACTTTACTGAGGGGCACGTTGTCGGCGTTTCATACACGCGCCTTCTGTTTTCGTGGATTCACCTCGGAATCATCTGCGGAGCCTCGCTTCTGATTAACTATTTTCTCGGTATGTACAGAAGCGTGTGGACCTTTGCCGGAGTTGATGAGTTTATAAGAGGGCTGCTTTCAGCCTTTGTTCAGAGCGGTTTGCTGTACGTTATTGACAGAGTCATTTTCAACAAGCTGTTCAGGATAAACGGCGCCGTTGCGTTTTACGCATACATACTCTATTTTATTTTTCTTTCCTTTACCATAATCGTTCCCCGCGTAAGCTTCAGGGCGCTGAAAAAATACCCCGCTATATCATTAAACAGCTATAAAAAAAGCGACAGGGTTATGATAGTCGGCGCCGGCTTTATGGGAAATTTCGTTATTGACGCGCTCAGAAACGACAAGTTCAGGGCAGGCGCGCCGATAATCGCAGTTGACGACAACCCGGCAAAAAAAGGCAAAAAGATAAACGGCGTTAAGGTTGTAGGCAAATGCGAGGATATTCCGCGGCTTAAGGAAAAATACAAAATCAATCAGATTATTATCTGCTTCCCCTCTGCGACAAAAGCACGTCAGAAGGAGGTCATTGACCTTTCAATTTCAACGGGGGCAAAGGTTAAAATCAGCCCTTCCGTTGAGGAGATGTTTGACAAGAGCTCTCGCAAAAGAGTCAGAAACGTTGAGATTACGGACCTTCTTTCCCGCCCCGAAATCACGCTT
Source organism: uncultured Clostridia bacterium (assembly GCA_946628455.1). GTDB lineage: Bacteria > Bacillota > Clostridia > Oscillospirales > Acutalibacteraceae > Eubacterium_R. Next base: position 14,529 of record CAMOWP010000020.1, read on the forward strand.
GACAGAAAGGTCTGCCGCTATCTCATAGGCAAAACAATTCTCGTTACGGGCGGCGGTGGCTCTATAGGCTCCGAGCTCTGTATGCAGGCGGCTAAATATAACCCGAAGGCAATAATTATTTTTGACATATATGAAAACTGCGCCTTTGAGCTTTACAACGAGCTTAACGACCGTTTCGGAGAAACGATGGATATTTATGTCAGAATCGGGTCGGTAAGAGACGAGGAAAGGCTGCGCGAGGTGTTTGATGAATTTCACCCCGACGTTGTTTTCCACGCGGCGGCTCACAAGCACGTTCCGCTTATGGAGGACAGCCCCTGCGAAGCAGTTAAAAACAATGTTTTCGGAACGTACAACGTTGCGCTTATAGCAGACGAATACAAGGTTGACAGAATGGTTATTCTTTCAACAGATAAGGCGGTTAACCCGACCAACGTTATGGGCTGCACGAAGCGAATCACCGAAATCATCGTTCAGTATATGGACACGGTAAGCAAGAACACAAAATACACCGCAGTGCGTTTCGGAAACGTTCTCGGCTCGCACGGAAGCGTTATCCCGATTTTCAAAAAGCAAATTGAAAAGGGCGGCCCCGTTAAGGTTACCGACCCTGATATAACGCGCTACTTTATGACAATCCCCGAAGCGGCTCAGCTTGTTTGCCAGGCGGGCGGCCTTGCAGACGGAGGCGAGGTTTTCGTTCTTGATATGGGCGAGCCCGTAAGGATTATGGACCTTGCCGAAAATCTTATAAGGCTTTCGGGCTTTACGGTTGATGAAATCGGAATAGAAATAATCGGGCTTCGCCCCGGCGAAAAGCTTTACGAGGAGCTTTCGCTCAAGAGCGAGCTTGAAACAAGAGAAAAAACGGCTAACGAAAAAATTTACGTTAATCAGCCGCTTGAAATAAATCCCGAAGCCTTCAACAATATGATGAACGAATTAAAGGATATCAACGAGGATAATGTCAGAGATATTCTAAAAAAATACATCAGCAATTATCATCCTAATGAAAACGATTAAAAAATGCAGTCTCATTAATGAGACTGCATTTTTTATGATTCTTGTTCAAAATCCTTGGCGGTTAACTGCTTGGTTTTTCCGTTTGAATCAACAATGATTTCAGGATACCATTTGCCTGTAAGGTAAAACGGGTTTTGCTGATTGTTTTTATCGAACCAGACCTGAGGATAATAAATCCTTGTGTTTGCTTCGGCTTTTTTTATTTTACTGAAATCCTCATCGGTTTTAACGCAGACTATTACGAACCTGAAATCCTTCATAAAATCGCTTGGCGCGCTGATTGAAAGGATATAGTGCTGCTCGAGAAGCTTGAAGCCCGTATCATAAAGACTGCGGTTTCTGATTCTGTCCTGGAACTGATAGAAGCTCTTTTTGGTCAGGGTGCCGTAGGTGTTATACGGGAACACATAATCCCTGTCGTCCTCGGGCTTGGTGTTAGTATAATAAGCGGCGACTACTTGATATTTCTCCGTGCCGAAAATCGTGTTGAAGGTAACCTCCTGAGACGCGCTGAGATAGCCCTCCGGGGTTGAATAAACGCTTTCAATATCGGCGGTTCCGTCATCAAGAGCTATTGCCCTGATATGCTGCCCAGAATAAATATCCCCGCCCTTTTCAAGCAGAGCGTTACTCTTTCTGTACTTTGAATAAACCTTGAGCTTTTCGGTTTTAGTGTCGCTTATATCAAGGCTTCCGACAATGCTCTGGTCCTTTCCGTATTCATCGCAGAATTCCTTGAGAATACCGTCGGGAAAATCAATTTTATATTTATCCTCATACTCCTTGATGTACGCGGTTTTTGCATAATCTGCAATTTTTATTCCGCCGAAAATACCGAGAATAACAACAAGCACGGCGCAGATAATTATTCCGATTTTCTTAAAGCCTATTGCCTTTGCCTTATCCGCGGCGCCGAGAATAAATTTCGGAGGGGCAAGAGAGAGCTTAACGCCCTTCTTTTCTTTCTCGGCAGGCTCTGTCTCAGACGGCTTGCTTTCAGGCGCTGTGATTTCATCAATTGCCTGCTCAGACGGAAGAAGAGCCTCGTTTATCTCCGCTCCCCTTTCACGTTTTTCGCTCAGAATATCGTTAAGGCTTGCCTTTGGCGGCTCAACCTCGGAAGCCGAGGGCTGTTCGGGGGTATCGTTTTTTCTTTTGTTTACAGAATTGAGGATATCCTCGAGTTCAAAATCGTAACTCATAGTCAGTCACTCCAATTACTTTATAACGGTTTTTCTTACGTTTTCAAATGCCCGCTGAATGAGCGGAGCCTCGTCAAGCGCTGCTTCAGCCTCAATAACATCAGGAAGCTTTGCGCGGGTTTTCGGGTGCTTGGGGGTAAACACGGTGCAGCAATCCTCATAAGGCTGGATTGAGGTTTCAAAGGTGTCAATCTTCCTTGAGAGATTTACAATTTCCACCTTATCCATACCGATGCAGGGTCTGAAAACAGGCATATTTACCGCGGCGTCCGTACAGGCAAGAGCATAAATTGTCTGGCTTGCAACCTGACCTACGCTTTCCCCGGTAATAAGCGCCGAGCAATTCTGATGCCTTGCTAATTTCTCGCTGATTTTCATCATATAGCGGCGCATAATTATAGTAAAATAATCCTCGGGGCACTTATCCCTTATCGCTTCCTGAATTTCCGTAAACGGAACTACATAGGTTGTAATAGGTCCGCTGTATTTTGCAACCTTATGAAGAAGCTGCATAACCTTTTCCTCTGCAAGCTCGGTTGTGTACGGAGGAGATGCAAAGTGAACGGCAACAAGCTCAATTCCCCTTTTTGCCATCATATATGCGGCAACAGGAGAATCTATTCCGCCGCTGATAAGAACGGCGGCTCTTCCGTTTGTTGAAACGGGCATACCGCCAGCGCCCTTTATATTATTTCCCCTGACGAAGGCGTATTTATCCCTGACCTCAACCGTTACGGTGAGCTCGGGATTGTGAACGTCAACCTTAAGATGATGAAATTTTGAGAGGATAAAGCCGCCCATCTCCTGCTGAATATCGGGAGATTTATACGGGAATTTTTTATCGCTTCGCTTTGCTTCAACCTTAAAGGTTTTGGCTTCGCTTAAAGCGTCGCTCAGATATTCAAGCGTAACGCGTTTAATATCCTCCATATCCTTTTCGGCAACCGCTGCGCGGGAGAGCGCGGCAATTCCGAAAACCTTTGTCAGCGCCTCGGCGGCGTCCTCAAGGTCAGCCTCGCCGTCTACGCTTTCAACAACGATGGTTGACTGCGATTTTGTGAAGGTGAACTCGCCGATATCGCTGAGCGCCTTTCTCATATTTTTAATAAGAATGTCCTCAAAGGAATTTCTGTTAAGCCCTTTAAGAACAATCTCTCCGTTTTTGATTAAAATAATTTCTTTCATTAAGCTATCTTCCTATCGGGTATTTTTTAACCGTTTCGCTTATTGCCGAAGCGAGTGAATCAACATCCTCTTTTGTGCTGTATCTTGAAAAGCTTGCTCTCAGCGAATGGTCGATAATATTATCGTTTAAACGCATTGCAGAAAGCACGTGGCTCTTCTTGCCCTTTGCGCATGCAGAGCCGCTTGAGAGGCAGATTCCGTACTGCGATGACAGATGCTGAACAAGGGTCTGGCTCGTCATAAACGAGGGAACGTAAAAATTGATAATATAACCGCTTGCGTCCTCTGCACTGTTGATAACAACGCCTTCAATTTCGCTCAGTTTTTCTCTTGCATATGCGTTAAGCGCATTGATTTTTTCAGTCTGCCCGCGAAGCGGAGGAATATTTTCAACCGCCTTTCCGAAGCCTGCAATAAGCGGAATCGCTTCCGTTCCGGGGCGGATTTTACTCTCCTGAGCGCCGCCGTCCTGACGGGGCACAAGCCTCGTT